>JBGSBQ010000491.1:0-3645 GCA_041730475.1 Sphingomonadaceae bacterium | reverse complement strand
CCGTTGACCGAATCCTTCGGCCAGTGGAAGAACCTCAAGATCGTCATCCTGGCGCTGCTGGGCCTGACCATGGGCCAGGCGGTGGTCTGGTACACCGGCCAGTTCTATGCGCTGTTCTTCATGACGCAAGTGCTGAAGATCGACAGCGCCAGCGCCAACATCATGACCGCCATTTCGCTGGCGCTGGCGACCCCGTTCTTCATCCTGTTCGGCACGCTGTCGGACAAGATCGGTCGCAAGTGGATCATTCTCGGCGGCTGCGTGCTGGCGGCGGCCACCTACTTCCCGCTGTTTGGCGCGCTGACCCACTACGGCAATCCGGCGCTGGAAACCGCACTGAAGAACTCGCCAGTGGTGGTCGTAGCTGATCCCGCCTCTTGCCACTTCATGTTCAACCCGACGGGCGAGAAGAAGTTCCCGTCGTCGTGCGACATTGCCACGGGCGTCCTGTCGCGTGCCTCGGTCAACTACACCAAGCAAGATGCGCCGGTCGGCACGCTGGCCAAGATCAAGATTGGCGACAAGGAAATCACCTCCTTCAACGCCGTCATGACGCCGGACGGCCTGAACTTCGATGCTGACAGCAAGAAAAATGAAGGCGCGCTGAAAAAAGAAGTGGCCGGAGCGATCAAGGCAGCGGGCTACCCCGCCAAGGCCGACGAAACGCAGATGAACAAACCGATGATGGTCGCGATCCTGTTCATTCTGGTGCTGTATGTCACGATGGTATATGGTCCGGTGGCCGCGATGCTGGTTGAAATGTTCCCGACCCGCATACGCTACACCTCGATGTCGCTGCCCTACCACATCGGCAACGGCTGGTTTGGTGGCTTGCTGCCGACGATCTCGTTCGCGCTGGTCGCCTTCAAGGGAGACATCTACTACGGCCTGTGGTATCCTATCGTAATCGCCCTGATCACCGCCGTCATTGGCGCCCTGTTCGTCGCCGAAACGCGCGACAACAACATCTACGCCAACGACTAAGCCCTCCCCGCCCCCAAAAAACCGCCAGCAATGGCGGTTTTTTTTCACCCCAAAACCGGGGTCAGGTCTGCCAATCGCTCATAAAATGCCAATAGGACACGCTTCGGTGGGGTGTCCTTGAGCGACATCAGCAAGCGCAAGTGGCGAACGTCTAATGTCAAGGGATGACACGCCCTTTACGCCTTCAATTTGCCGGTGCACTCTATCATGTCACCGCCCGCGGCGACCGGCGCCAACACATCTATCTGGACGACTCTGACCACCTCGCGTGGCTCGCCATGATGGCGCACGTTTGTCAGCGTCACCGCTTTCGGGTACATAGCTTTTGCATGATGCCCAATCACTATCACCTGCTGCTGGAAACACTGGAGAGCAATCTTGCTCGTGGGATGAGGCAGCTCAACGGTCAATACAGCCAATATTTCAACCGACGCCATGATCTGGTCGGTCACTTGTTTCAGGGAAGATACAAGGCCATCCTGGTGCAAAAGGAGAGCTATCTGCTGGAATTGAGTCGCTACGTGGTGCTGAATCCGGTGCGCGCCAAGCTGTGCACGGCCGTGGATGACTGGCGCTGGAGTAGTTATCCATTGACCACCGGCCGCTATACGGCACCGGATTGGCTGGACATTGAATGGCTACTGAGCCGCTTCAGCAGCCACGCTGCAAACGCCATCAAGGCATATATCGACTTCGTGCGTGCTGGTATTTCAGCGCGCAGCCCGCTGGCCGACACCCGCAATCAGCTATTGCTGGGCGATCGCGACTTCGTCGCAAGGCATCAGCCGTCGCTCCCCGCGCCCATGCCCGAGATCCATCGGCTGCAGCGGCAATCGCAGGTGCCGGCACTCCAGCAGTTCCAGCAACACTACCCGAACCGACATGTCGCCATGGCGCAAGCCTATCTGAGCGGCGCATATTCGATGAGCCAGATTGCGGCGCATTTCCATGTCTCATACCGGACAGTCAGTCGGGCAGTGGCCAAACAGGAAGCCAATCCGGTGACTAAAAGCTGCTTATGAGCATTTTATGAGCGATTGGCAGACCTGACCCCGGTTTTGGAAAAAAGAAAGGGCTGCTATTGCTAGCAGCCCCGGGCTGAACCTACCAGATTCAGTGTTGCTATTGTTACACGCCGATCAGGCGGCTTTGCGGCGGCGGGCGGCGAAACCAACCAGACCCAGACCCGCCATCAGCATGGCGTAGGTTTCTGGCTCAGGTACGGCCGACACATTGCTGCTGGCGAATTCAACGCGCAGACCCGCTGGGTTGCCCGAACCTTGAGCATCGTTCGTCAGCACGAAGTCCAGCGTATTGGGGCCAGCTAGGAAGCCGCTGCTGGCGCTAAAGTCGTGCCAGCTGGTGAAGCCGGTGGCGCCGGTCAGCTTGGTGCCGTTCAGGTAGATCTCGGCCGAGTTGTCAGCAGCGAAATGACCCGTGAAGGCTGCCGTCGAGGCGTTGTAACCGGTCAGGTCGAAGCTCAGGCGGAACGTGTATTTACCATCGGCGCTAGGATCCAGCGATTCGGCCTGGTCGGCGGTTGGGGTGATCCAGCGCGATACGTCGGTATTTGCCAGCCAGGTGCCGACTGGCCACACATTGTCTTTGCTGACGTAAGCGTAGCCATCGGTCACGGTGCCACTCTCGACGCTGAACAGCGCGTAGCTGGTGTCCTGGGTGCCTTGTGCATCCAGACCGGTGTTCACCAGACCAGTGATGCCGGCGGCTTGGGCCGAGCCTGCCAGCGTTGCGATAGCGAGTACTGCGGTGCTCAGAATTTTGTTCATGGTATTCCCCTGTTTTATTGTCATCGGTTGTATTGCGACTTGCACGACACCTGCCGCGAGGCTTGCAACCGGGACACCAGCGGACTGTCAATGCGGTTCCTTGTTGCTTGGCGAAATTATACGATGATTTTAAAAAAGATGCTCGAAAAATATTATCATTTCTTTACGGAACTATTTTCCGAGCATTTTCAAGGGGCTGCCGCTTGCCTCAACCGTTAAATCCTTTGCCTTCCGCCGCCAGTTTGACCAGCAGCGGCGCCGCCTTCCAGGCCTCGCCGCGATGCCCACGGCTGTACTTGTCGATCGCATCGAGCACGTTTGACAGGCCGACGGTATCGGCGTAGAACATCGGGCCGCCGCGGAACAACGGGAAGCCGTAGCCGGTCAGGTACACCATGTCGATGTCCGATGCCCGCAACGCTATGCCTTCTTCCAGGATCAGCGCCGCTTCGTTGACCATCGAATACACGAGGCGCTCGATGATCTCCTGGTCGCTGATCTTGCGGCGCGCCACGCCCAGATCGGCCGAGTGCTGCACGATCATGGCATTCACCTGCTGGTTCGGATAGGCCTTGCGATCGCCTGCCTTGTAGTCGTACCAGCCAGCGCCGGTTTTCTGTCCGAAACGCCCCATCTCACACAGCAGATCGGCCGTCTTCGAATAACTGATTTCCGGCGATTCAATATAGCGACGCTTGCGGATATACCAGCCGATATCATTGCCCGCCAGATCGCCCATGCGGAATGGTCCCATAGCAAAGCCCAGTTTTTCTACCGCTTTATCAACCTG
The DNA here is from genome assembly GCA_041730475.1 of Sphingomonadaceae bacterium. GTDB lineage: Bacteria > Pseudomonadota > Gammaproteobacteria > Burkholderiales > Burkholderiaceae_D > Rugamonas. Next base: position 84 of record JBGSBQ010000491.1, on the reverse strand, counting down.
TTCAGGTGTGCAACCTTCTTCCAGCAAAAATCCTGCCTGACGGCTGTATTGCTCAATCATGCGATTACCGATAAAGCCATCACA
>JBGSBQ010000490.1:0-3648 GCA_041730475.1 Sphingomonadaceae bacterium | reverse complement strand
CTGATATCGCAATGGCGCGCGACGATCACCAGATCGCACTGTTCCTGCTCCAGCAAGGCGAGCAACAGATGCTCGATTTCGACCTGGTACTGTCCCCGGCTGATGCAAATGCTGGCGGCACGCGTGGCAGCCAGCCGGGTGCTGTCATTCAGCTTGCCAATCAGTGTCTTCAGGCTGATGCTCATGGTGTCGCTCCCCGTGCGCTGCGGTTGATCGAGTAATGCAAGGTCGACGGCTGCAACACCGCATCGAAGCTGACGCCTTCGTTCAGCGTGGGCAGTGCCAGCGTGGCGTTGATGACGAAGCTGACCCGGTTGATGGCACCGGCGCCGCGTTCGAGACGGGCCTGCACATTACTCAGGCGTGGCTCAGGGCGCGCGATCGCCGCTTTCAGGCTGGCGCAGATGCGGGCCCGGTCTGCGCTGCTGCTCAGGCACATGCCAGCGATGTCCAGCAAGCCGTAATTGATGATGGAACGGCTGCATTCGGGATAGGCTTGCAGCAGCGTTTCCGGCAGCGCGGCGCGGGTATTCAGCAAATCTTCCAGGTCGCGCGCGACCGCGTCCTTCAGTTGTTCCAGCGTCAGGCCGGTCACCTGCTCGCCCAGCAAACGGTCGAACAGGCCGGGAGTAAAGCCAGTCATGGAGTGCTTTCAAAAAGGACCAGGCCAGAACGGCCCGGCCATCAAAGCGCACCGCATCTATCTGCCGCAGGGGTCCGGCGATGCGGGCGCGGGGAGGTTGCTTCAGGCGACGCGGTTAGTGGCCAGATCCCAGCCGCCGGAGGTATTGCCGCCGGCACCGCCGGTGATTTTTTGTTGCGTGTACTTCCAGCGCACCTTGGAGAACTTCAGTGCGACTTCCTCGCCGAGGATGTCGCCCTCCGCCACCGCCGGCGTCACCGCGCCGATCAGGACGTTGTCGATCTCGATTTCGTAGTACTTTACGCGTTCACCCTGGGCGTCCGCGCGCATGAACTCGAACTTCGCTTTGGGGATGGTCTTGCCGGCAGCGCAGGTCTGCAGCAGGATCGGTGAGGCCAGGTCGGCCAGTTTGGAGATCACGATATCACTGTGCTCGCAGCGTTCGGCCGTATGGCCACCGCCGGTGGACGCGGTGGCCGATTTCGGCTGTTCCACGCCCCAGCTGACCGATTTGCATTCGATCCAGTCCTTGTGGCGGTCGTCGGCCGACTCGCCCTTGATCCCATCAATATACAGATAGACGTCGATTGCCATTGCATGCTCCTCTACACGTTAGTTGAACAGCTCATTAGTTGGTCGATTGCGGTAACTCCGCGACCAGTCGGAGGGAAACAGACAATTCGTCGAGCTGGAAATGGGGGCGCAGGAAGGACACGGCGCGGTACACGCCGGGCCGGCCGGCGACTTCGTGCACCTGCACCGAGGCCTCGCGCAGCGGAAACTGGGCCTTCTGTTCCTGGCTGGCGTTATCGTCCAGCAGCACATACTTCATCAGCCAGCGGTTCAGGAAGTCTTCGACATTGGCCGCCGAGCTGAAGCTGCCCACCTTGTCGCGCATCATGGCCTTCATGTAGTGGGCGATGCGCGACACGGCGAAGATGTATTGCAGCTGCGACGACAGCACGGCATTGGCGTTGGCCGCCTCGGAATTGTATTTGCGCGCCTTCTGCGTCGACTGCGCGCCGAAGAAGGCGGCATAGGCGGTGTTCTTGCAATGCACCAGCGAGATGAAACCAAGGTCACTGAGTTCCTTTTCGCGCCGGTCAGTGATGGCCACCTCGGTCGGACACTTCAGCGCCACCTCGCCCTCGTCGGTCTTGAAGGTGTGGGTTGGCAGATCGTCTACCAGCCCGCCGCCTTCGACGCCGCGGATCGCCGCACACCAGCCGTAATCGGCGAAGGCCTTGGTCAGCTTGGCGCCCAGTGCATAGGCGGCGTTACACCACAGGTATTTGTGGTGGTCGGTGCCGTCGACTTCCTCGACAAAGTTGAAGCCCTCCACCGTGGTGCCATCGACCGGGTTGAACGGCAGGCGCCCGAGGAAGCGCGGCAGCGCCAGCCCTACGTAGCGCGCATCTTCGGACTCACGGAAGGCCTTCCACTTCGCGTATTCCACGGTGTCGAACACCTTGGACAAGTCCCGTGGCTTACCGAGGTCGCCGTAGGTTTCCAGCCCAAACAGTTCCGGCGCGGCCGAGGCGATAAAGGGCGCATGCGCGGCGGCCGCCACGTGCGACATCTGCTCGATGAAATACATATCCTCGGGCTGGCGCGAGATCTCAAAGTCGCCCAGCAAGGCCGCATACGGGGCGCCGCCGAAGGTGCCGAATTCTTCTTCATAGACTTTCTTGAACATCACGCTCTGGTCGAATTCCAGCGCGGTCTGGAAGTCCTTCACCAGTTCGCGCTTGGTGGCGTTCAGCATGCGGATTTTCAGGCCTTGGCCAGTGTCCGAATTCTTCACCAGATAATGCAGGCCAGTCCAGCTCTGCTCCAGCTTCTGGAAGGCCGGAGCATGCAGGATGGCGCTCAGCTGGGCGGAGATCAGGCGGTCCAGTTCCGCCACCCGAGCATCGAGCGTGGCCGACAGATTGTGGCTGACCACCACCGTCCCCTGCAGCACCTGCGTCACCAGTTCGGAAATGATGTCCTTGGCACGCTGGTGTTCGACGCTGGACTTGGCGACCTTGCTCTGTTCGACGATCTGGTCCAGCAAGCTGGAGGCGCTGGCGGCGGCGGGGGCCGCATTTAGTTGGGCAGACATGTCAGGCCTCCGTATCGGCAGAGTTGTCACCCAGCGCCGCCAGCTGGTCGGTGTTATTCAGCACCTCGGTGAGGATGTCTTCCAGCTTGTCGTTCCCGGCCAGCTTGTTGCGCAAGTCGGCCAGCTTGGTGCGCGCTTCCAGCAACTGGCGCAGCGGCTCGACCTGCTGCACCACCGATTCGGGCCGGAAGTCGGCCATCGATTTGAAGCGCAGCTCTACCGCAAAAGTGCTGTCGTCGCCGCGCAGCTCATTGGCCACCTGAAAGCGCGCCACCGGCTCCACCCCACCCAGCACCTCGTCGAAATTGTCACTGTCGATGTTGACGAATTTGCGGTCCTTCAGGCGCTTCTGCTCGACGTCTGAATTGCCGCCGAAGTCACCCACCACGCCCACGACAAAGGGCAGTTCCTTGTTCTCCAGCGCGTCGCCGATTTCCACGTCGTAGGTCATTTGCACCCGCGGTGCCCGCACCTTGGTCAGGCGCTTCTGGACGCTGTCTCCGTTAGCCATGACTGCTCCCATCACAAAGGTTATTTCAGGCCGCCGAAAGGATCGGTGCTGGCCGACTGGTTGTTTGCCTTGCTGGCAGGCGCCGCAGGCGGCGTGCTCGATGCCAGCGGCTTGCGCGGCGCCGGCTTGCGCGCCACATTCGCAGGCGGCACCAGCACCTCCTCGCCCAGACTGGTGCGCAGCAGCTTGGCCAGCTCCTGAGCCTCGGAGCGCAGCGAGCCATTCAGGTTGTTCTGCTGGCTCAGGTCTGCCAGTGCCTTGGTCGACAGCCGCAAACCACTGACGGCGATGATGCTGTTTCCCAGCTTGTCGAGCGGATCGCGCTGCAAGGCTTCATGCGCATCGAGAATCGCTTCGCCATAACTGGCACGGTCGAACTTCAGCTGCGCC
>JBGSBQ010000489.1:0-3660 GCA_041730475.1 Sphingomonadaceae bacterium | reverse complement strand
CGCCTTTCACATTGACGTCGAAAGTGCTGTCCCACAGCGCCTCATCGATCGCGCCGAACGGTGCGAACTTGGCGACGCCGGCGTTGACGAACAGGGCGTCCAGCTTGATGCCTTGCGTGGTCAGTGTGTTGGCGAGTGCACGCACGTCGGCGACGCTGCCCTGATCGTTCTGCACTGCAATCGCGTTGCCACCCAGTTGGGCGCGGGCTGCTTCCAGCGTTGCTGCATCGCGGCCGGTGATGATGACGCGTGCGCCTTCTTTGGCATATTGCAGGGCAGTTGCCAGGCCGATGCCGCTATTGCCACCGGTGACGAGGACGGTTTTGTTGTCGAAACGGTTCATGGTGATTCTCCAAAAAATTCAGTGTAGGCGGATAAAGTAGGTATTGCTGGGATTTCAATGTGCTGCGCTGTGCTTCAGACTGCAGTGCGGCCAGGATAGGCCCGCAGTTGTGACAGGAACGTGATACTGCGTTCGCCGGCCAGCAATTCCGGCAAGGCTGCTTCGTAAGCCTGGCGATACGGCTTGGACAGGTGCTGGGCCAGGAAGGTGTCGCGGCTGCAGGCCCAGGTTTCGTACAGGACGAGGGTGTCTGGCTCGGCCTGATCTTCATGAACCCAGGTGTTGATAAAGTCTGGTTCTTGCGACATCTGATCGACCACGTCGAACAGCATGGCGCGCATCTGCTCGCGCTTTTCTGGACGGGCGGGCAGGCGGACAATGAAGGAGACGCTTTCGGCTGGGGATTTGGTCAGGGTGTTCATTTGCTGGCTCTCGGTGAGTGGGTGTGAGATCACTATAGACATTCATCGTGAGTGAATCAATATCATAAAAATTCACTGATAATTCATTTTTTATGAATTATTGAATCTCGCTTTGCCGGAAAGTGATCTGCCTCCCTAGGGCTGGGTAGCGAAGGCACGTGTCAAGGCGTCCATCAGCAACCGTGTCTTTGCGGGCAGATGGCGGCGCGAGGCATACACCAGATGGATACCCACGTCGGCCGGGGAGTAGGGCGCCAGTACCTCTTCAAGTCGCCCGGAAGCAAGGTCGTCGGCGACATCCCAATAGGTACGGCGCTGCAGGCCGAGGCCGGCTAGCGCCCAGTCGTGGATCTGGTCGCCGGTATCGGCCGCCAGTGCGCCGTTGACGCGCAGACTGAATGGTTGCGCCTGATCGACGAAGGCCCAGTCCGCCGCTGCCTGCCCCGAGCGGGACAAGATCAGACAGCGGTGTTGCAGCAGATCGGCGGGTACTTGCGGCCGTCCGTGGCGGGCGAAATAGGCGGGTGCACCGCAGATCACGCGGCGGTCATCGGCCAGCTTGCGCGAGATCAGCCGCGAATCCTGTAGTTCACCGATGCGTACCGCCACGTCAAAGCCGCCAGCGACCAGATCGACCACTGCGTCGGTCAAGCTCAGGTGCACTGACACGCCCGGATGGTCGATGGCGAATTGCGCCACGACCGGGCCGATCTTGCGCCGTCCCAGCGCCACGGTGGCCGTCACCTTGAGGTGGCCACGAGCTTGCAGACTGCCAGCAGTAATTTCCGCGCCCGCCTCGGCAACGTCGGCGAGGATCTGGGCACAGCGCTCATAGTAGATTTCGCCTTCCTCGGTCAGCGTCAGGCGGCGTGACGTGCGGTGCAGCAGGCGCACTTTCAGCGCTTCTTCCATGCGGCTGAGGCGCTTGCTGGCGACGGCCGGCGAATACCCGATGGCGCGGCCGGCCGCCGACAGGCTGCCAGACCGGACCGCCTGTACGAACAACTGCATATCCGCTAACTCCACCATTAAATTCCCCCTTAGTTTTACGTCATCTTCAATTTAATCGAAAAGATGGTTGAACTGAAAGCGCAATTTTCAACGATTTGGAAATGGTACATGATGGAACTATTCCTACTTTACTTTTTCCCGGAGTCCATCATGCATCAAGATTCGCTGTTGTTCACCCCCACCCAAGTCGCTGGAATGACCGTGCCACATCGCGTGGTCATGGCCCCCATGACGCGCGCACGCAGCTCGCAACCGGGTGATATTCCCAATGCCATGAACGCCGGCTATTACGCGCAGCGCGCCAGCGCCGCCTTCATTATTTCGGAAGCCAGCCAGATTTCGCCGCAAGGCAAGGGCTACTCCTTCACGCCCGGCATCTATTCGGCCGAGCAGGTGGCTGGCTGGCGTCTGGTGACAGATACCGTGCACAAGGCCGGTGGCCGCATCTTTGTCCAGTTGTGGCACGTGGGGCGCATGTCGCACCCCGAGTTCCACCACGGGGAACTGCCGGTCGCGCCCTCGGCCGTCGCGTTTGATGCCAGTATCTGGAAGGTGAATGCTGCCACCGGTGTTGGCGAGATGGTCGCTTGCGTGACGCCACGCGAGCTGAGCATTGCAGAAATCCAGTCCATCGTCGACGACTACCGCGTTGCCGCCCGCAACGCGCTGGCGGCCGGCTTTGATGGCGTGGAAATCCATGGGGCCAACGGTTACCTGATCGACCAATTTCTGCGCACCACCTCGAACACCCGCACCGACGCCTACGGCGGCTCGCGCGCGAACCGCTTGCGTTTCCTGCGTGAGGTGGTCAGCGCCGTGGTCGAGGAAATCGGTGCCGAAAAAACGGCGATTCGCCTGGCACCGTTCCTGACCGCCCGCGGCATGGCTTGCCCGGACATCCTGCCTACCATGCTGGAGGCGGCGGAATTCCTGCAGGCGCAAGGCATCGGCTATTTGCATCTGGTGGAGGCGGACTGGGATGATGCGCCAGTGTTTACCGAGGAGTTCCGCCAGCAGATCCGGGCCCGCTTCGCGCGCCCCATCATCGTCGCCGGCAACTACACCGCCGAGCGCGCCAACTGGGTGCTGCAGCACGGTTATGCCGATCTGGTGGCGTTTGGCCGTCCCTTTGTGGCGAATCCTGACTTGCCGCGGCGGTTGGCCGAAGGCAAGCCGCTGGCCGCGCTCGACGGCAGCAGCTTGTATGGCGGCACGGCAGCGGGTTATATTGATTATCCCGCCTTGGCAGAGCGCGCCTAAGCCGGGTAGTTGCAGCGCGGTTGAGGTGTGCTGCAACGTGGACTTCGGGGCCAGCCATGTTGGTCCTGAAGTTGGCCGTTGCGGCGTGGCGGCGCTCCCTCACTGGGGCGCGGCTGGCGACGGATAGGCGAGCGCGGCGAGGCGCCAGCACAAAGATGCTAGCGCCCGCAGAGTTTATGCCGTTAGGTTAAGGATCAGATCGGCTGGCAAACCCCACCGGCGCAAAGCCGGGGTCAGACCTTAATGCCGTTTAGTCAAGGTGCTGATCTGCTGGCAAACCCCACCGGCGCAAAGCCGGGGTCAGACCCGGCGGGTCTGACCCCAGGTTTGGTCTTGGGGTGCAAATGCACGCTACGGCACTTGAACTTAGCGGCATTACCCGCAAACGTGGTTGTTAGCAGTGTCTGGCGCGGCGATGGTCGACGCTGGTTGACGTCGACCATCGCAGGTGAAATTACAGCTGGCTCATGCCGCCATCAACGATCAGTTCGGTGCCCATATCATCCTGTCTCCCGAACCCCTTGTTCGGCTTCAAGTGCGTGTGCCTCCTACCATTCAAGCATCCAAACTGGCAATCTCTCTCGCTGACATCGATGTCATCGAAGCCATGGTTGTTTGGCTGGC
>JBGSBQ010000488.1:0-3636 GCA_041730475.1 Sphingomonadaceae bacterium | reverse complement strand
CGCTGGCGCGGCGCGGACCGTCGGCGCGGCCCGGTGGCACCAGCGCGTCGAACAGGTCGCAGGCGCGGGCCGGTTTGATCAGCTGGTAGGCCACGCCGGCGCTGCGTTGCTGCACGCGGTCGGCGGCGCTGCGTTCGCTGCTCAGCAGTAGTAGCCGCAGGTCTGCCAGTGCCGGGTCGGCATGCAGCGTGGCGGCCAGAGCCAGGCCGCTGGTGCGCGGCAGCTCCATGTCGAGCAGGGCCACGTCGTAGGGCGTGCCGTCGTGGACGGCCTGACGCAGCAGTGGCAGCGCTTCGGTGGCGCTGGCGCTGCTGCACAGGATGCGCCAGTCACTCAGCTGCCGCTCCAGCTCGGCGCGGCTGGCGGCATTGTCGTCGACGATCAAGACACGGATTCCATGGGTCAGGTGAGCCGGCAAGCCGGCGGCGCCGCTCTCGACGCGACGTTTGTCGAACTGTACGATGAACCAGAATACCGAGCCTTGCGGCAAAGCATTGTCGATTCCGATTTGGCCTCCCATTAATTCCACCAGCTGCTTGGAAATGGCCAGCCCGAGCCCGGTGCCGCCATGCTGGCGGGTGGTCGAGCCATCGGCCTGCGAGAACGAGTCGAAGATGCGGGCCCGCGCTTCCGGTGAGACGCCGATGCCGCTGTCATGCACGGCGATCCGCAATTGCACGGCCTGCGCGTCTTCTCCGGTGACGGCAACCTGGACCGTGATCTGGCCCTGCTCGGTGAACTTGATGGCGTTGCCCAGCAGGTTGACGATGATCTGGCGTAAGCGGTTCGGATCGCCGCAGATGGCGATCGGGATATCGTGCGCCAGCGCGAAGTCGAGGCGGATGCCCTTGGCCTCGGCTTGGGGCGAAAACACGTGGTCGATGTCGTTCAGCAGGTCGCGGAAATTGAAATGGATGTACTCCACCGTCAGCTTGCCGGCCTCGATCTTGGAAAAGTCGAGGATGTCGTTGATCACCACCAGCAGATGCTCGCCCGAGCGTTTCACCATGTCGGTGTAATGGCGCTGCTGCGCGCTGAGCGGCGTGGCCAGCAGCAGTTCGGTCATGCCCAGCACGCCAGTCATCGGGGTACGGATCTCGTGGCTCATGGTGGCCAGAAAGGCGCTCTTCGCCCGGCTGGCGGCCTCGGCAGCATTCTTCGCCTTCTCCAGTTGTTCGGTGCGCACGCTGACCTGGCGTTCCAGCTGGTCGCGGTACTGCGCCAGCTTGGCGTCGCGGCCTTCGATCTGGGCCAGCATATCGTTAAAGCTGTCGATCAGCGCCCCCAGTTCGTCGCTGCGCTGGTGCACGATGCGGTGGGTGTAGGTCTGGCTGTTGCTGACCTGCTGGGCGGCGGCGATCAGTTTGCTGATCGGTTCGGCGATGCTGCGCCGAAAGCGTGCCGCCATCAACAACGCTGTCAGGAAGGACAGCAGCGTGGCCAGCGCCGTCAGCGCCAGGTTGTCGAGGATTTCACGCCACATTTGCGCTTGCCGGGTTTCGATCATCAGCGCGCCGATCAGGTACTGGTTGGCGTGGATGGGACGGTACAGGCGCAGCCCGGGCGCCCACCATGGGCCGCGCAGTTCGCTGTCGCTGGCGGCCGCGATGGCTTGCATGCGTCCGCCATCGAGCGCGGCGGCAGCGCTGTTGTCTGGCACGGCCGGATTGCGGTAGCGGGCAAAGGGGTTGCCGTCGCGGTCGTACAACACGGCCTGCACGATATCGTCCTTGACGCTGAGCGCAGCCAGCATCTGTTCGGCCTGCTTGCGGTCGATGAACAGCAAGGCCGACACACTATTGGTGCCGATGACGCCGGCCAGCGACGACAGTTGCTTGCGTTCGTCATCGGTATGGCTGAGCACCGAGGTCGCGGCAAAGGCGACGAACACCAGCAGCAGCGCGCTGCCCGTGGTCAGCACCGTGATGGCGGTCAGTTTCTGGCTCAGGCTGGAACGGGCGAAATTGAACATGGATGGCGGATCTCCAGCAGGCTGCGGCCGGCAGCGCGGCGGTTGCGGAAGGCCTTGCAGAGGACGTGCTACCGGGAAAATATATGCCGTAGGAATTTACCGATGTTGATTTAAATCTAACGGTGGCACGTTTGCGCTAGCGCAAAGGGCGCACAGGGTGGCACGGCAAGCTGGCAGCGTCAGGCTACTGTCGCAGGAGCGCCACATGCAGCGTCACACCATCTTGTTCATGGCAGAAGCGGTCACGCTGGCGCATCTGGCGCGGCCGCTGGCGCTGGCGCAACGGCTCGATCCGCAGCGCTATGCGCTGCACCTGGCCAGCGCGGTCGGGTACGACGCCTTCTTTGCGGGCAGTCCGGTACAGCGCTGGCCCTTGCGCAGTATTTCCAGCGCGCAGTTTCTGGCTGCGCTGGCGGCCGGCAAGCCGGTGTATGACGCCGCCACGCTGGAAGGCTATGTCGAGGAGGATTTGCAACTGCTCAGTGCACTGCGGCCGGCGCTGGTGATTGGCGATTTCCGGCTGTCGCTGGCGGTCAGTGCGCGGCTGGCGCAGGTGCCGTATGTGGCGCTCAGCAATGCGTACTGGAGTCCGTATGTGCGCCAGCATTACCGGGTGCCGTCGCTCGCGCTCAGTCGTGTGTTGCCGCTGGCGCTGGCCGACGGCCTGTTCCGCGCCGTGCGCCCGCTGGCGTTTGCGCTGCACACGCTGCCGCTGAATCAGGTGCGGCGGCGGCATGGGCTGGCGTCGCTAGGCTGGGATTTGCGGCGCCTGTACACCGAGGGCGACCGCACGCTGTATGCCGATATCCCCGAGCTGTTTGCACCGCAGCAGATGCCCGCCAGTCACAGTTATCTGGGGCCGGTGCTGTGGTCGCCGCCGGTGGCGCTGCCGGCGTGGTGGGCGAGCTTGCCTGCCGGGCGTCCGCTGGTGTATGTCACGCTGGGCAGCTCGGGACAGGGCGCGCTGCTGGCCGGCGTGCTGCGCGCGCTGGCGCGCTTGCCGGTCACGGTGGTGGCGGCGACGGCGGGGCGGGTGGCGCTGGACGCGGTCCCCGAAAATGCCCATGTGGCGCCGTTCCTGCCGGGCGATGTCGTGACGCAGCGTGCCAGTCTGGTGATTTGCAACGGGGGCAGTCCGACCAGTCAGCAGGCACTGGCTGCGGGTGTGCCGGTGCTGGGCATCGCCGCCAATCTGGACCAGTTTTTGAACATGGGCGCCTTGCTGGCCGCCGGCGCCGGGCAATTGTTGCGGGCTGACCGCTTCGATGAGCAGCGCCTGCGGCAGGCAGCGGAGCAGTTGCTGGCCAGCGCCAGCGCACGGGCAGCGGCACAGCGCATCGCCGTCTGGTTCCGGCAATACGATACGGGACAACGCTTGCAAGCCGTGCTGCAGCAATTGATCTGAGTGGGGGCGGCGCCTGCTCAAAAAAAACGGGCGCTGCGCGTGAACGCAGCGCCCGCCGGGCGCCGGACCATCCGGCTGGCCTCAGCTACGCGGTTTCCGGCGCGTGCCGATGGCCAGGCCGGCAAAGCCCAGGCCCATCAGTGCCAGCGTGGCCGGTTCCGGGATGGCCAGCGCGGCAAAGCTCTGCGATGAATCGACTTTGAGCAACGGCACATTGCTGGGCGAGGTGCCATCCCACATCACGGCCGGGGTGAAAAAG
>JBGSBQ010000487.1:0-3667 GCA_041730475.1 Sphingomonadaceae bacterium | reverse complement strand
ATTTTGACGGACGGCGGCAGGTTCGCCACCGATGGCAGCGCGCGTGCCTCGGCATTGACTTCACCGAGCGAGCGGCCGGATAACTCGACGTTGAAGGTCACATTGCGCGAGCGGTTCAGACGGTCGATCTGGGCCGGGCCGCTGTCCATCGTCACCGAGGCGACGTTCGCCAGCATCACCGGGCCATTCCTGCCCGGGACCGTCAGGCGGCCGATGGCGTCCAGGTCGGCACGCACGGCGTCGGGCAGCTTGACGCGGATCGGGATCTGGCGCTCCGGCAGGTTCATCTTGGTCAGGTCGGTGTCGTAGTCACCGGCGGTGGCGACCCGCACGGTCTGGCCGATGGCCGACGCGGTGACGCCCAGATCGGCTGCCTTGGCAAAGTCCGGCGTGACGATGATTTCCGGGCGCACCAGCGAGGCGCTGGAGCGGACATTGCCGACCCCTTGCAGCGTGCGCATTTCGCGTTCGACTTTTTGCGCCGTTTCCTGCAGCGCGACCGGGTCTTCACTGCGCAGCACCAGTTGCATCTTGACGCCGTTATCCGGCGGCCCGACGTTGAAGCGGGCGCCCGGGATGGCGTCCAGCCGGGTGCGGATTTCGGTTTCCAGATCGGCCATCGACTCTTTGCGCTGGGTACGATGCACAGTGGTCAGCGTCAGCACGGCGCTGCGCGCTTCGGCGGCGGCGCCGGGTGCAAAGGCGTCGCCACTGGAGCCGCCACCGATCGAGCTGAATACGGCCGTGATGCCGGGGACTTGCATGGCCGCCTTGCGCGCGCTTTCGGCGATCACGCCGGTTTCGGCCAGCGTGGAGCCGGGCGGCAGTTCCAGGTTGATCTGGGTCTGGGCCCGGTCGGGCGCTGGTACAAAGCCGGTCGGCAGCAGGCCGACCAGCAGGATCGAGCCGGCGAAGAAGGCGGCCGAGGCGGTGGCCGTCACCAGCCGGTGCGTCAGGCACCAGCGCATCACGTTCAGATAGCGCGTCATCAGCCAGCCGTCTTTTTCTTCGGCGTGGGCGATCGGCTTCAGGAGGTAGGCTGCCATCATTGGCGTCAGCAAGCGTGCCACCACCAGCGAAGCCAGCACCGCGACCACGGCGGTCCAGCCGAACTGCTTGAAGAACAGGCCCGGCACGCCGCCCATGAAGGCGGTCGGCAGGAATACGGCGACCAGCGCGAAGGTCGTGGCGATCACCGCCATGCCGATTTCGTCGGCCGCTTCCATGGCCGCTTGCATCGGGGTTTTCCCCATGCGCAGGTGACGCGCGATGTTTTCGATTTCCACGATGGCGTCATCGACCAGCACCCCGACCACTAGTGCCATCGACAGCAGCGTCACCGTGTTCAGTGTGTAGCCGAACAGGTACAGGCCGAGGAAGGCCGGCATTACCGACAGCGGCAGCGCCGCAGCGGCGACCAGCGTGGCGCGCCAGTCGCGCAGGAACCACCACACCACCAGCACCGCCAGCAGCGCGCCCTCGTACAGCAGCTCCATTGAGCCGTGGAAGTTTTCCTCGACCGGGAAGGCGTTGTCGATCACCTGTTTCAGGTCGACGCGCAGATTGGCGTGGCCCAGTTCTTCGACCGCGGCGCGGGCGCCGCGTGCCACCAGCACTTCGCTGGCGCCCTTGGTACGGAAGATTTCAAAGCCGACCACTGGCACGCCGTTCTGCAGCGCGATGGCACGCGGTTCGGCCACCGTGTCGGTGACGCTGGCCACCTGATCAAGCCGGACGCGGCGGCCGTCGGCCAGCGGCAGTTCAAGCGCCGCCAGTTCGGCCGCGCTCTTGACGGTGGCGATGGTGCGCACCGATTGTTCGGCGCCGCTGATGTCGCCGCGTCCACCCGGTGCTTCCTTCTGTACCGCGTGCAGCTGGCGCGAGACGTCCAGCGCCGACACCCGTAGCGCCGCCATGCGGGCATCATCGAGTTCGACCCGGATTTCGCGCCGCACACCACCGACGCGCTTGACCGCACCCACGCCCGGCACCGCCAGCAGGCGTTTGGTGACGGTGTTGTCGACGTACCAGCTGAGTTCCTGGTGGTCCATTTTTTCGCCTGCTGCGCTGGACGCAGCGGCGCTAAAGGTCAGCACCACGCGGCCGGCAGTGGAGGCTTTGGTGACGGTCGGGTCGCGCAGCTCGGCCGGCATGTCGGCCTTGACCCGCGCCACCGCGTCACGCACTTCGTTGACGGCGTCCGCGATCGGCTTTTCGAGGATGAATTCAACGGTGGTGGTGGACACGCCGTCCAGCACCGTGGTGTAGATATTCTTTACCCCTTGCAGCGCGGCGACCGAGTCCTCGATCTTGCGTGCCACTTCGGTTTCCAGCTGGGCTGGCGCGCTGCCGTCCAGCGCGGCGGTGATGGTGACGATGGGCAGTTCGATGTCCGGGAAATCCTGCACCGGATTGGCCTTGTAGGCCAGCAGGCCGGCCAGCGTCAGCAGCACAAACAGCATGATCGCCGGGATTGGATTCTTGATCGATAATGAGGAAAAATTCATTGGGCGTCCTTAGCGCGCGGCCGGCTTGGCAGCGGGCGCAGGCTCGGCCCCTTGCGCTACATTGCGCACCAGATCACCGTCGTTCAGGAAACCGGCGCCGCGCACCACCACCTGCGTGTCCGGCGTCAGGCCACCCAGCACTTCGATGCGGTCGCCGAGGCGGCGCCCGGCCTGCACCTTGATCTGGCTGACATGCTGGTCGGGATTCAGGCGGAACACGAAGCTGAAGCCGTCGCGCACCACGATGGCTTGCTGCGGCACCGTCATCGCGTCCGATTTGCCCAGTTCAAACTGGCCGCTGGCGAACATGCCGGCCTTGAAGGGCGCGTCCTTGCCGCCGGCATGGGCCGGCAGGTCGACATATACCAGCGCCGAGCGGGTTTGCGGATCGACGGTCGGCGCCACCATGCGCACCTTGCCGCTGACTTCACTGCCGTTGGCGGCCTTGACCAGTGCCGGGGTGCCCGGTTTCAGGTAGCGCAGGTCGGCCGCCACCACTTCGGCGCGCCATTCGAGGCGGCCCTGACGGATCATGCGGAACAGTTCCGTACCGGGGCCGGCGACCGCGCCCACGGTGGCGCTGCGGGCCGAGATCACGCCGCTGTCCGGCGCCAGCACCCGGGTGTATTTCAGGCGCAGCTGCTGGCTGGCCAGCACCGCCTTGGCCGAGGCGATGCGGGCGTTGGCGGTTTGTTCGGCCGTGGTGTACTGGCTGATTTGCTGGGCGCTCAGGGCGCCGGTGTCTTGCAGCGTGCGGGCACGGGCCGCGTTGGCGGCGGCATCGGCGGCGTTGGCTTCGGCTTCCTGCAGCGCGGCGCGGGCTTGCGCCAGATCGGCGTTGACGCTGTCGGACGAGAACACGGCCAGCACGTCACCGGCCTTGACGACGTCACCGACGTTGACCCGTACTTCGGTCAGGCGCAGGCCGTTCGATTCGCTGCTGACGCTGGCCTCCTGCCAGGCCGTGACGTTGCCGTTGGCGCTGAGTTTGATGGGCAGCCGGGCGGCCACCGGTTTGCTGCTGGTGACGGTTAGCGCCGGTTTGGCGGCGTCAGGCTTCTTGTCGGCGGCGGCGTGCGTGACGGTGACGCTGGCGCCGAGCAGGAATACGGCCAGCAGCGCGCTGGCGAGGGGGGGCAGGGAGAGCTTGTGCATGGTTG
>JBGSBQ010000486.1:0-3667 GCA_041730475.1 Sphingomonadaceae bacterium | reverse complement strand
CAGGGGAAGATGGCGTCATAGCGCAGGCGGCCAATCGCCAGTACTTCGAGGCCGAATACGGCGCCCGCCAGCGGCGTGCCAAATACCGACGCAAAACCAGCGCTGATCCCGGCCATCAGCAGGATGCGGCGATCTTCATGGCGCAGGCGGAACAGGTGGGTCAACTGGTCAGCCAGCGCGCCACCCATCTGCACGGCCGTGCCTTCGCGGCCCACCGAGGCGCCGAATAAATGCGAGATCACGGTGCCGCCCAACACTAGCGGTGCAAGGCGCAGCGGCACCACTTTCTTGGGATCGTGGATTTCGTCGATCAGCAGATTATTCCCCGCTTCCACCGCGCTGCCCAATTTCAGATAGACCCAGCCGACCACGAAGCCGGCCAGCGGCAGCAGCCAGATCATCCAGCGATGGCTGTCACGCCAGTTCGTCGCGCCATCCAGCGCAAACAGGAACAGTGCCGAGGCGCTGCCGCTCAGCACCGCGATCAGCGCGGAGATCGCGGTCCATTTGCCCATGTAGGGCAGCAACGCCAGCTGTTCGGGATAAGAGGTCGGTTTCAAGTGGGATCAGGTGAACCAGATACGGACCCGAGAGTCTACCATGCGGCGTGACGTCTCCCGGCGTCGCCGTGGCTCCCCCCCCCCTGACAACAAAGAAGGCGGCTGGTTCTAGTGCCGCCCTCCATGCCGCTTAGTGGTGATGCATGTCGCCGTCGCGCTTCACGTTCAGCGCTGCCGGATCCTTGCCAGCAGCGCCAGCCGGTGGCGCACCGGGAGCGCGTGGTGCCGGTGGCACCGGGCCGCTCCATTCCTGCGCTACCGTCCCCTTCGGATGACGATACCAGCCCGGGTCCTTGTAATCATGCCGCGCCAGGCCTTCACGTACCTTCAGCAGGGTGAACATGCCGCCCATTTCGATACCCCCGAACGGACCCTCGCCCGTCATCATCGGCAGCGTATTTTCCGGCAGCGGCATCTGCATGCCGCCCATGGCACCGCCCTTGTCGCCCATGGTCATATAGCCGGGCACCAGATTGTTGATCTTTTGCGCCACGCCGCTGTGATCGACGCCGATCATGGTCGGCACCGCATGTCCCATCGGCCCCATGGTGTGGTGCGACTTGTGGCAATGCAGCGACCAGTCGCCCGGTTCGTCCGCCACGAATTCAATCGCCCGCATCTGGCCGACACCGATATCGGTCGTTACCTCCGGCCAGCGCGCCGACGGCCGTACCCAGCCGCCATCCGTGCCCGTCACTTCAAAGCTGTGACCATGCAGGTGGATCGGATGGTTGGTCATGGTCAGGTTACCGACCCGAATCCGCACCTTGTCGTTCTTGCGCACCACCATCGGATCGATGCCGGGGAAGGCGCGGCTGTTGAAGGTCCACAGATTGAAGTCGGTCATGGTATTGATCTTCGGCGTGTAGCTGCCCGGCTCAATATCGTAGGCGCTTAACAGGAACACGAAGTCACGATCCACCGCGTGCTGGGCCGGATCCTTGGGGTGCGTGACCCAGAAGCCCATCATCCCCATCGCCATCTGCGCCATTTCATCGGCATGCGGGTGGTACATAAAAGTACCCGCGTGTTTGGCGACAAACTCGTAGACAAAGGTCTTGCCGGGCTCAATGCCGCGCTGGGTCAGGCCGGTCACACCGTCCATACCATTCGGCAGGCGCTGGCCATGCCAGTGCACGCTGGTGTGCTCGGGCAGCTTATTGGTCACGAAAATGCGAACCCGGTCGCCCTCCACCACTTCGATGGTCGGTCCCGGACTTTGGCCGTTATAGCCCCACAGGTTGGCCTTCATGCCGGGCGCGATCTCGCGCACCACCGGCTCTGCCACCAGATGGAACTCCTTGACGCCATCCTTCATGCGCCATGGCAGCGACCAGCCGTTCAGCGTCACCACCGGGTTGTATGGGCGGCCGTTCGGCGGCACCAGCGGCGCTGCCGTGTCGGCCGACGACTGCAGCGGGGCTTCCGGCAGCGACGCCGCGCCAGCCTTGCTTACCATGCCAGCGCCGATCAAGGCGGCGCCGGTCAAAAACGATCTGCGATTGCTCATTGCGGTGCTCCGGTGGGGGTTGCAGAAGCAGGCAGGCGTCCGCCCAGCGCTGCTTCCAGGCTCGCTTGCGCCAGCCAGAATTCTCTTAGTTCGCCGATATAGCCATTCACGGCGCTGGCCTGTTCGCGTGCGTCCGCCAGCAGCTCGAATACGCTCATCAGCATGCCGTTGTAGCGCAACAGCGTTTGCTCAGCGATCTGTTTGCGCGCCGGCAGCAGCTCGTCGCGATAGTGGCGCGCCAGCTGATAGGACGCGCGATAGGCGGCGTAGCTTTCGCGGGCTTCGCTGCGCGCATTGGTAGCCGCTTCGGCCAAGCGGTTTACCGATTGCATATAAGTCGCTTCGGCCCGCGCTACCTTGGCCGCCCCCCAGTCAAACAGCGGGACCTCCAGTGACAGTTCGTAGCCACGGGCGCTCTGCCCTGCGGCGCTGTTACGGACCAGCCCCAGATCCAGCACGTTGATGAAGCGCGTGCTGCGGTTCAGTCCCAGCGAGGCGGCAGTTTGTTCGGTGTCCAGCTTGGCCGCCTGCAGATCCAGCCGGTCGCGCAGCGCGATCCGCTCCACGTCGGCCAGCTCTGGCAGCGCTACCGGCAGGTCGGGCAGATGATCGGGCAATTGGTAGCTGGTCTGCTGGCCGCTCAGGCCGAGCCAGCGGGTCAGCTTCTCGCGCGCCGCCTCGGCACGCTGCTGGGCCCGGCTGGCGTCGGTCAGCGCCTGCGCATGGTAAGCCTGCTCGCGGCCCAGATCGAGCTGGCTCCAGTTACCAGCGGCGCGCATGCGTCCGGCCAGCTGGGCACTGGCCTCGGCCGATGCCTGCACCTGCAGCGCGTAGGCGGCGCTCTGGCTGGCGGCCACCGCGTCGACCCAGGCGCGCCGGGTTTCAGCCGCCACCCGCAGGGCCTCGTTCGCCACCAGCAGCTTGGTCTGCTCGAAGCGGCGACCTTCGATGCGGCTGGCCATTGGCGCGCTCAGCAAACCTATCAGATTAAAGGTCAGCGTGCGTTCGATGGCGATGTCGCCCCCTTCGCGGCTGCGCTTGAAATCGAGCGTGGGGTTTTGCAGACGGCCAGCCTGCACCAGATCCGCTTCGGCGATACCGAGCGACCAGTAACTGGCCTGCAGGCCGCGGTTATTCAGCAGCGCAATGCGTACCGCATCGTCCGCGCTCAGTGGCTGTTGTAGCTGCTGCTGGATCAGTGCCTCTAATGCGCGGCTATCGTCTTCCGAGCGCAGTTGCCGCAGGCCGGCAGCGGGCGCGCCAAGGCGTTGCTGGCCGATTTCGGCCACGCTGGCGAAGCCGCTGTCCGCTGACAGCGACGCGCAGCCGGTGAGCAGCAGCGCAAGCGCAGAGCTACCGGCGAGTTTATACAGACAAGTCATGTCCTGAACCTCAAAAAATGGGAATTGCTGCCCCGGCGGGGTGATCGACGCGTGACGGCGTCAGTGACTCAAGCGCGCAGAGTTTGCGGCGGCAATAATGTTTCTCTAGGATTATTTAATTTTGAAATAGCAATATCATGAGAATAATTTATAAAATTAATTTTATTATTATCTTTTTGATATTCTTTGTTAACATTATATGTTATTGATGAATT
>JBGSBQ010000485.1:0-3674 GCA_041730475.1 Sphingomonadaceae bacterium | reverse complement strand
GCTGGATCAGCGATACCAGTCTTGGCCAGATTGAACAGGGCGTCGCCGGGCAGGTCGGATTGCGCCAGCAAGGCTGGCTGTTGTGGGGCGCCAGCGCCGCGCTGCGGATCGAGCGCCGTGCCAGTGCAGCCTGTCCACAGGCCGGTGAGCTGGTATTGCAGCTGTATCGGCCAGCGGCCGACGTGCCACCGGGGGCGCTGGTGGTGGCGTTTCCGGCGCGCGGTCAGCCGGTCAGTGCATGGCTGGCGGCCGGGCAGTACCAGATACCTGCCGCGCCGCGCCCGGCGCTGGAGGATCAGGCGCTGTTCCAGGCCTTGCAGGAGCGCGCTCTGGTACGCCTTGGCGCAGGCGGCGCCATTGAGCTGGCGCCGCCCGACTTGCCACTATGGCTGGCGGCACCCGAATCTGAACGGGTCGGTAGCTTGGCCGCATGGCGACAGGTGCGGCTCGATGAGGCGGGCAAGAAGCTGTTCAAACGCTTGTACTATCAGGCCGATGGCGCGTATGTCCGGCAGCAGATTGATATCTTCAACGGCGAGCACCGCCTGCTGGCGTGGCGCAGCCCGGCCGCTGCCACGGGGCCGCAGTGGCAGCCCAGTAGCGCCGTTGGCGCGGCCGCTCAGGACGTGGTAGCGGACCTGGCGACCACCAGCCTGATGCCCGCAGCGACGGCCCGCTGGTTTGCCGACTTGCCGCGCGGCTGGCAGCCATGGACCCGGGTCGCCGGCTGGCCGCAGGCTGCCAGCGCTGGCGGGCAGGCCAGCGTGCGTCTGGCATTGGACCTGCCACAGGCAGCGGCCGGCGGCGAAACGCTGCAATTGCTGCTGGCCGGCCGGGTCGAGCACGTTGCTGGGGCCGCGCTGCGCAGCGTGCCAGCCTGCTCTGGCCGTGGCTGTACCTCGGCAGATGCGGTCCAGCAGCTGACGCTGATCCTGCATGCCGGCACGCGCCGGGTGCAGATGCAGGTACAGGCGCTCGACTTCAGTGCGCCGGAGGACCAGAAATACCGCCATCTGCGCGTGGAAGCGGGCCGGCTGGTGTGGCGGCCGCTGGATGCTGGCATGGTGAGCAAGGCTGCTACGCCGCCTGCCACGGTGACGCTGAACGACCGTCACGGCACGCCGTTGTGGGCGGACGGCCGTCCAACCCCGGCCGCCATTGATGCTGGTCTGGCGCCGCTGCTGGGCGTCAGTAGCGATCACGCCAACAGCATCGCCGGGATGCTGGGCCGCTTGCCATCCAGCCGGCCCGTGTCGGCGCGCCTCAGCATTGACCTGCCATTGCAGGCACTGAGCCAGCGCATCCTCGATTGCGTCGGCATGCAGCGCGGACGCTGGGATGGCAAGGCCTGCAGCGCAATGCGGGCCGCACCATCGCAGCGGCATGCCGGTCTGCTCATCCTCGATACCGAAACTGGCGATATTCTCGCCGCCGCCGGCAGCGGCAGCGGCGCCGTCGATGCCGGTAACTGGGCCGAAGTGCGTGATTTTGACCGCAGCAACCCGGCCCGCAGCCCTTTGCGCCTGCCGGCCTTGCAGCATGATGGCGGCGCCCACCAGAGTCCCGGTTCCACCTTCAAGGTGATCAGCGCGTTGGGGCTGGAGCTGGCGGCCCAGCGTGATCCGCAGCTGGATGCGCTGCTGGCCGGCATGCCGCTGTCGGCCATTAACCGGCTGGCGCAGCAGCGCGGCTTTGGTTTCCAGACCGACGCCGCCAGCTATCCGGTCAATCCACGGCTGGCCCACATTACCAACTACCGCGAACAAAGCCTCGACCGCCGGGCGCAGCAAGGCCGGCTCGGACTGGCGCAGGCGCTCACCTACAGCCTGAATACGTGGTTTGCGTGGTCGGGCGAACTGAGTGACCGCAGTCTGTTCGGCGCTGCCGAAGGCGGCGCGCCGGATCTGCAGGCGCTGGATGCGGACGCCCTCGACCATGTGCGCCCGATCGTGGCGGCAGCTCATCGTCTCGGTTTCGAACAGGCCATGCGTCTGGATGGCGGCTTGCTGCCGGCCGATTTCAACTGGCGCAGCTGGGATGCGCTGCAAGCCTCGGCCGCGCATATCGATACCATTCATACCCGCCACGAGCTACGGCAAATGACGATCGGCCTGCGCATGCAGGTAACGCCGCTGCAAATGGCGCTGGCGTCGGCCGCCGTCGGGCAGGGGCAGGTGGTCACGCCGCGACTGCTGCTGAATCTGGGCGCAGCCGCCAGCGCAGTGGCGCCGCGCCAGCCGCTGGGGATTCGACTGGACCGTATCCGGGCTGGCATGAAAGGCGTGGTGGATCTCGGCACCGGCGCCGGTGCCTTCGGTGGCGCGGCGCTGGCGGCGGTGCGACCCGGATTGTTCGGCAAGACCGGTACCGCACCGAGCGGCGAGGATAGTGCTACGGTGTGGTTTACCGGCTGGCTGGAAGCGGGTAGCCTGCCGGGCCAGACCCACCGGCTGGCGCTGGCAGCCTTTGCCAGCCATTCGGATGCCACCGGCGGCGAACATGCAGCGCCCATCGTTGCGGCCATGCTGTCCACCTTGAGCGTTCAGGGCCAGGAACAGAGGGGGAAATAGGGCGTTGAACGGAGCATGGCCCGGCTGATGTTTATGGCATCATTTTGCAGGTCTCTACCTTCAGTCATCACAGGACACTATGCGCTTGCCAGGCACCCGCTACCAGGAACACGGCTGGGAACAAGTACGCAAGCTGCTGGGCCATTGCTCCTTGCAGGCCTTCCGGCAGCTCGACCTGCGCCCGTCTCCCGAGCCGGCGCAGCGCTTGCTGCTGCTCGATCAGTATGTGGATGCAACTGCCGCAGCGCTGCGTAATGGTGACCGTCTGGCGCGCGCCGAGGCGGCCGGCAACAGTTATGGCGACACGGTGCAGGAACTGGCCATGAGCCTGCTGTTCGAATTGCGGGTCCAGCCCGCGTTCTGGCATGGGCTGCTGGAAGCCGTGCCGGCAGACTGGCAAGATGCCATGCTGCGCAAGAAGGTCAACGATATGTATGCGGGCCTGCGCGACAAGGTCGATGCCGACCACTATGTCGTTGCCACCGGACGCGATTGTTCGCCGAATAAAATCTACACCTACCGCATGCTGGACACTGCGTATCACGAGATCGCCGGGCTGTTCGCTGCATGGCAGCAGCATCTGGCGCAGGTTGGTGCCATACTGGGCCGCAGCATTACCGCCATGCCGATCGAGGCGCGCCAGATGAAGTCCATCGCCGGCTGCAAAGCCGAGTGGGTGATACGCTGGAGCGCAACATTGGAGCAGTTTCAGGGTAGCCCCGGTCCGCTGCATACCCGATCGAAACGATTCGCCAGCCTGAAAAACAGTGCGGACAAGATCGCCGCCATGCTGGCCGAAATCGGCGACTATGAAGAGCTGTCAGCGAATATGGACCGCAGCGATGACTGGTATAGCGATGCCGGCGAAGCTGCGCTGTGGATGGAAGATTACTGGCGCGTGATCAGCGCATCGGAGCAGCAGGGTGAGCAAGCGGGCGTGGCCGACCAGTTCCTGCCACCGCCGGAGCAAGAAGCGCTGGCAGAACCCGAGGACGACCTGCCGGACTGGCCGCCGCTCACGGAGGCACAATTGCAGGCAGAGCAAACCGTCGCCGGCGGACTTTCCCTGCCCCCCAACTATCTGGAGGTAGCGCGCACGACGCA
>JBGSBQ010000484.1:0-3675 GCA_041730475.1 Sphingomonadaceae bacterium | reverse complement strand
AACCCCCACCGCCCAAACCCGGGGGCCACCCCCAGCGGGTCTCACCCCAGGTCTTGCCTTGGGGTGAAAGCGCACGCTACGGCACTGTAACTGAACGACACTCCAGCAAGGCCGGGGCCTTGCGCGCATTTGTGACGCAGTATCGGTGCGATTCTCGCCATATTCATTCAACGAATCTGCAATTCAGGACGCTAGTGTCAGGAAGCGCATCGGATCGACATTCCATTTAGCCGGCGATTCATGGCCGACGATCTTGTCGCCACCGCCAAAGCCCAGCGCGCGCGACAAATCAACCATTTCCGGCTTGATGTACAGGTTCTGCTTGGTATTGAAGAACACGTTCACCTTGGGCGCCAGCAAATTGGTCTCATGCGGCTCGACCACCACGCCCAGCCGCCCCGATTCCAGCATCACCATGGTGCCGACCGGATAAATCCCCACACAGCGCATGAATTCCTGCGCGTACTTGGGATTGAAGTGGAACTTGCTCCACTCATAAATCTTGCGCAGCGCTGCCGCCGCCGACATACCCTTGTGATACACCCGGTCGGCCGTGATGGCGTCATACACATCGACAATCGCGGCCATCTGCGCCAGTTCGCTGATGCCATCGCCGGACTGCTGGTTCGGATAGCCGCTGCCATCGCGCCGCTCATGGTGGTGCAGCGTGATGTCGAGCGGAATCGGACCGATCTCCGGCGTTTTACACAAGATATCGTAGCCATCCTGCGGGTGGCGCTTGATGATGGCAAACTCCTCATCGGTCAGCGGGCCCGGTTTGTTCAGGATGGCATCCGGCACCAGCGCCTTGCCCGTGTCGTGCAACAAACCGCCCAGACCCGCCTGACGGGTCAGTTCCGCGTCCATCGCGCGCGAGCGGCAGAATGCCACCAGCAAGGTGCACACGCTGACCGAATGCAGGAAGGTGTAGTCATCCTTGTTCTTGATGCGCAACAGACCGACCAGCGCGCCCGGATTGCGCAGGATCGATTCGGTAATGTTCTGCACCACCGGCTGCACCTGATCCAGCTCGATCGCCTTGCCGAGGCGGGCGTCGCGCATCACGGTGCGCACCAGCGTCGAGGCCTGGTGCCGAATCTGCACCGCCCGGTTCATCTCATCGCCCAGCGACACGCGCGTCACGATCACCGGCTTGGCCGCCAGTTCGACCAGCTCGCGCTCAGTTTCCGCCTGCGCTTCGGCCAGCGTGGGCGCGTCCTGGACATCCAGTCCCTTGTCACTATCGATGACGACATCGTGGATACCGGCCTGAATGATCTTGCGGATCTCGTCTTCACTGGAAATCAGGAAGCGGTTGCGCACAAAGGGGTGGGTCATCCAGTCGCAGCTCAGGTCATGGATGTACATGCCCACTTTAAGTTGGGAAGAATCGACTTTCTTGAACATACGGAGACCCACAAATAAAGGCTGACTGGACGGAACGCGCTACAATGAGTATACCAAATGTTGCCTATAAGGATTTTTTTATCCTTGTGGCGACGCCACCGCTCTGTCCCATCAATGCTATCACTGTCACGGTGACGTGCAACCATGTAGCTTGCCTTTCCATGGAAATTCGACAACTCCGTTACTTTGTTGCCATTGTCGACCACGGTTCTTTGTCGCGTGCGGCGCTGGTCTTGCACGTGGCCCAACCGGCGCTGACCCAGCAACTGCGCCAGCTGGAAGAAGAACTGGGCGCGCAGTTGCTGCACCGTTCGGCACAGGGCGTGCTCAGCACCGACGCCGGCAAGGTCTTCTACGAACATGCGCAGGCGATCCTGAAACAGGTCGCTGACGCCCGTTCGGCCGTGACCCAATCGGCCGAGCGCCCCTCGGGCAGCGTGACGCTGGGCCTGCCCCACAGCATCTCCGGCGCACTGGCGCTGCCGTTGCTGGCGGCAGCCCGGTCTCAGTACCCAGAGATCACCTTGCAGCTGACCGAAGAGCTGACTGGCAACCTCGCCGAGCAGCTCAAATCGGGCCGCGTCAACCTCGCCGTGCTGTTCGATGATGGCCAGCTGAGCCCGTTTAACTGCACGCCGCTGGTAGACGAAGAAATGCGCTTTATCTGTCGCGCCGACGCCACATTTGCCATGGACAAGCCCAGCCTGACGCTGGCCGAAGCCTTGCAAACCACGCTCATCTTGCCGGGCTTGCAACACGGTGTGCGGCCGCGCATCGAAAGCGTGGCGCGCGCCGCCGGGCTGGTCACGGCTGGCGTCATCGAAATCAATTCGATTGCCATCCTGAAGTCCGCCATTCTGGCCGACATGGGCGCCACCATCCTGCCGGCGGCGCCGGTGCAGGCCGAGCTGGAGCGCGGCCTGATGCGCTCGCACGCCATCGACCAACCTGTGATCTCACGCACGGTCGTACTGTGCACTTCACGCAACATCCCGCTGACCAATGCCGCCGCCGCCGTGGCGCGGCTGGTGGCCCAGGTGGCCGCGCGCCAGTGCGCCGACGGCAGCTGGCCGGGCGCCACGCTGCTTTCCAACCAGTCATAAGTTTTACTTATACCCCCATCCCGAAACGCTATTTCCGTATACGTAAAGTAAGCGGCATACTGCGCCACCACGCAGATTTTTTAAGCCTAAAATATCTGTAACGCCGCCCACCCTGCGGCCCACCGTCGGTTCCGGCCACGCTTACCCAGCGGCCACCCGGAGCCGGCGCGATCTGACAACATTGGAGACACCGCCATGCCCGACACCACGGCCACCCGCCTGACCACCGTCAGCCTCGACGACAAATACACCGCCACCACGGGCGACATCTTCCTGTCCGGCATCCAGGCGCTGGTGCGCCTGCCGCTGCTGCAGCGCCAGCGCGATCTGGCCGCCGGCCTGAACACGGCCGGCTTCATCTCCGGCTACCGCGGTTCGCCGCTCGGCGGCCTCGATGAAAACCTGTGGAAGGCCAAGAGCCATCTGGACGCTCACCATGTGCAGTTCGTCCCCGGCGTCAACGAAGATCTGGCCGCCACCGCGGTCTGGGGCTCGCAGCAGGTCGACCTGATCGGCGAGGCCAAGTACGACGGCGTGTTCGCCATGTGGTACGGCAAGGGCCCGGGCGTGGACCGCTGCGGCGACGTCTTCAAGCACATGAACCATGCCGGCACCTCCCAGCACGGCGGCGTGCTGCTGGTCGCGGGCGATGATCACGGCGCCTATTCGTCGACGCTGCCGCACCAGTCCGACCACCTGTTCTCGGCTTCGATGATCCCGGTGCTGTACCCGTGCAATGTGCAGGAATACCTCGACCTCGGCATCCATGGCTGGGCCATGTCGCGCTTCTCCGGTTGCACGGTGGCGTTCAAGGCACTGGCCGACACGGTCGAATCGTCGGCCTCGGTTGACGCCAACCCGTTCCGCGTCGAGGTCAAGATTCCGCACGATTTCGTGATGCCCGAAGGCGGCCTGAATGCACGCCTGTCCAGCATCCCGCTGGGCCAGCAGGCGCGCAATCAGGAAGCGCTGATGCAGGACTACAAAATCTACGCAGCACTGGCCTATGCCCGCGAAAACAAACTGAATCACACCACCATCACCAGCCCGGACGCCAAACTGGGCATCATCGCCTCCGGCAAATCGTATCTGGACGTGCTGGAAGCGCTGGAAGAACTGGGCATCGATGAAAAGCTGGCCGCCGAACTGGGCCTGCGTCTGTTCA
>JBGSBQ010000483.1:0-3704 GCA_041730475.1 Sphingomonadaceae bacterium | reverse complement strand
GCTAACATGGGGCCACCCGCAATTGAGATGTGCTTGTATTTGAAGCCTTGCGATCTCAGGTAAGTGGCAAGTCTGGTTGGCAGCGTATTGTCAGCGGCGATACTAAGTTCTACGTGGTGCTCCAGTGCGCGTAAGCTCGCCAGGCTCTTGTGCTCCCGATAGGCGCGCATGTCACGCAGCATCGATGGCGTGTTTTGCCACAGGCATAGCGCGGTGGACGACGCCATAAAGCCGAGCAGCAGGAAGAACCACCATGCGTGGTACACATCAGTCAAGCCACATAGTTTGAAAAATGTGGCCCAAAATTCGCCGTAGCGGCTCACATACACGACCGCAGGCTGGCTTTGTTCAAGCACCGATCCGGTAGTTGCTGCCACCGCTACGACGGTCAGTATTGCAATGGCGAAGCGCATCGAGCGTAACAGGTTGACTAGCGTTCTCATGCTACCGCCTCCCGGCTGGTCGCGCTCTTGCTGGCGGTTGGACGCAGCGCTAGCCAGTAGACCGCAGGAATAACAATCAAAGAGAACAGGGGCGCAGTGATCATGCCGCCGATCAGCGGCGCGGCGATGCGCTTCATCACATCAGCGCCAGCGTCATCCGAGAGCATCACCGGCAGCAGTCCGCCGAGGATGACGGCGACCGTCATGGCTTTCGGACGCAGCCGCAACAGCGCCCCTGCCATGATCGCGGCGTAAGGTTGGCCAGGCTGCTGCGCCAGCGCTTGATCCAGATACAGCAGCATGACAATGCCAAATTCTGTCGCGACGCCAGCCAGCGCAATCAGGCCGATCACTACGGCCACTGACATCTGATAGCCCAGCAGATAGGTCAGCCAGATTCCGCCAATGACGGAGAATGGCAGGCAGACCAGCACCAGTGCTACCTTGCGGATGTCGCGGAAGTGCAGGAATAGCAGTGCCGACACTAGCAGCAGGGTCATGCCGATGGCACTCCACAGCCGGGCTTTGCCTTCCTTGAAGTTCATGTATTGACCTTGCCAGGAGAGGGTGTAACCGGGCTCCAGCGTTAAGCGGTCATCCAGCAGTTGTTGGGCTTGCTCCAGATAGCGCCCCGCATCGACATCCGACAGGTCAACAAACACATAGGCAACTGGCCGCGCGTTCTCGCTTTTCAGTTCGGTAGGGCCGTCTGCGATGCTCAGGCGCGCGACTTCACGCAAGGGAACGACCGAACCGCCAGCACCTTTTAGCCTGATTTCTTCCAGCGTTGCCAGTCCGTCCCGGTCACTGCGCGGGAAGCGCAGGGTGATCGGGTAGCGCTCCCGGCCGTCGATGACGGTGCTGATGCTTTCGCCGCCCACCGCCATTTGTACCGCGCGCTGGATGTCGGCAACCGACAGCCCATAGCGGGCAGCGGCCTCGCGCAACACCGTCACATCCAGATAACGTCCTGACTGGACGCGCTCGGCGAACACCGAGCGGGTCCCGGGCAGGGTTCGGAGCAGCGATTCGACTTGTTGCGCCTGACGCTCAAGCGCCGCCACATCAGGACCGCTGATCTTCACGCCTAACGCGCTGCGGATCCCGGTTGATAACATATCGATGCGGGTCTTGATCGGGTAGCCCCAAGAGTTGGTGAGGCCGGCGAGGCGCACCGTTTCGTCCAGCTTGGCGATCAGCGCCAGGTTATTCTTGCTCGAACCGGCGGGCCATTCGGACTTGGGCTTGAGCATGATGGTCGTCTCCAACATCGACAATGGTGCTGGATCGGTCGCACTATCGGACCGGCCGGCCTTGCCAAAGACACGCTGAACTTCCGGCATCGCCGCGATGAGGGCGTCCGTGCGCTGCAGCAGATCTGCCGCCTCGGCCGCTGATATCGCGGGCACCGTGGTCGGCATATACAGCAAATCGCCTTCGTCGAGCGGTGGCATGAATTCGCTGCCGATCTGGCGCAGGGGGATCGCCGTTGTGGCCAGCAAGATCATGGCCACGATTAACGTCGTCTTCGGCCGCGTAAGCGCCATGGTCAGTACCGGCCGGTACAGTCGTTTAAGCCAGCGATTGACGGGATTGGCGGATTCGGGCGGCAGCTTGCCATTGATCGCATACCCCATCAGCACCGGCTTGAGGGTGATGGCCAGCATCGCAGAAGCGGCCATCGCATAGGTCTTGGTGTACGCCAGTGGTGCAAACAAACGCACTTCCTGTCCGTTCAGCGTGAACACCGGCAGGAATGAAATGGTGATGATGATGAGCGAGAAAAATAGCGCGGGACCCACCTCCGTCGCGGCCTTGCGCACCACCACCCAGATATCATCGGCTGCCTCGGTTTCGAGATGCCGATGCATGTTTTCAATCATGACGATCGCCGCATCGACCATCGCTCCTACGGCGATCGCAATGCCGCCGAGCGACATGATGTTGGCTGAAACGCCTTGCACGCGCATGATCCAGAGTGCTGCCAGTATTCCCAGGGGCAGCGTCACGATGGCGACCAGCGCGGATCGCACCCGGAACAGGAACACGCCGCAGATAATGGCTACCACGATGGATTCTTCGAGCAACTTGTCGCGCAGCGTATGGACCACCCGTTCAATCAGACCAGAACGGTCGTACGTCGTGACGATCTCAACGCCCGGCGGAAGGCCTTGCTTCAGTTGTTCCAGACGTTTTTTGACGCCAGCGATCGTCGTCAGCGCATTTTCGCCGTGACGCATCACAATGATGCCCCCGGTGACATCACCGCTACCGTTCAGATCCGCCAGACCTCGACGTTGCTGCGGTCCGGTAGTGACATGGGCCAGTTGTTTCAAGCGTAGTACGCCGGTTTCGCTCTGGATCGGGATATCGTCGAAGTCGGACGGCTGCTTGAGATAGCCGTGTGAGCGCACCAGATATTCAGCCCGCGCCATTTCGATCGGGGCGCCACCGCCGGCCTGGTTGGCATCCTTGACGGCTTGCGAGATCTGTTCCATGGTCACGCCGTGGGCCGCCAGACGGGCAGGATCTGCCTCGACCTGAAACTGGCGGGCCAAGCCCCCCAAGGTCGCCACTTCTGCCACCCCGGGCACAGATTGCAGTTCCAGCTTCAGGTAGAAGTCCTGCAGGGCGCGCAGGCTGGCCGGGGAATTCTTGCCCGACTTATCCACCAGTGCGTACTCAAACACCCAGCCTACGCCAGACGCGTCCGGTCCGAGGGTCGGCGCTACGCCAGCCGGCAACTTGCCAGCGGACTGACTGAGGCTCTCCAGAATGCGCGAGCGGGCCCAATACAGGTCGGTGCCGTCCTTGAAGATCACATAAACATACGATTCGCCGAACATCGAAAAACCCCGCACAGCCTTGGTGCCCGGCACGGAAAGCAGCGACGCAGCCAACGGATAGGTCAGCTGGTCTTCGACCAACTGCGGCGATTGCCCCGGCAGGTCGGTCTTCACGATCACTTGCACATCAGACAGGTCGGGCAGGGCGTCGAGCTTCAGCCGGAACAGGGATTCGATGCCGCCGATCAGCAGCAACAGGCATAGTGCCAGCACGATCAAGCGATTGCGCACGGACCAGTCGATGATGCGGGCGATCATGGCTTCATCCCCGTCATTGCGTGCGCGTGCATGGGCATGGGCGCTGAGGGTGAATCAGGTTGTTGTGGCGCCGGACTCGCGCCCAGGCGCGTTTGCAGGGACTGCATCGACGCCGCGCCATCCATCAGAAACTGGCCATTCACCGCGACCCGGTCGC
>JBGSBQ010000482.1:0-3712 GCA_041730475.1 Sphingomonadaceae bacterium | reverse complement strand
AATACTGACAGGCTACTCTTGCGAGTATCCTATTTCATTTATTTCTTGTGAACATTTGATATTTTAAGTATCACGAAGACTAGCTTCGTGTGCACTTCCATCAAACGTCCACACTTATCGACTGTTAATTTTTAAAGAACTGTATTCGGTACTACTCTCAGCTATTTATCGACAAATCGTTTTGTTTGTCAGCAGCAGAGAAAGAAGAGTATGAAGCACTTCGCTTATTCTGTCAACTACCTCACTGAATTTCCAGTGCCTCGCTTTACTTCGCTACACCGTTATTACGAGTGCGTTTCTGCGGGGGGGCGAACTATAGCAAACGGTGGCTGACGCTGGCAAGGATTTTTTTCAGGCCGCCATTTTTTACCTTCCAGACGGCGATTCTTGCAGACTGTCGCATCGGAATGGCTTGCATGAGCCGCGATCGGTACAGTGGCATCATTCCTATAAGTTACACTTGCCGCTCAAGTGCAACACCAGACTCCGAAAGCTGACATGTTTCCTACACCGAACACTCAAGAAACGCTGAAGACCATTGCAGCCTGGCTGCACAAGGGCTTCGATGCGACCGCGACCTGGGTTACCCAATTGTCATGGTGGAAGTTCTTAATGTTCGCGGTGCTGACCTTGATCGCCGGTTCCATCTTGCAGGAAGAACTATTCTCCTCCAGCCAGGATGAGGAGGTGGTGGTCCGCAATGATCGCCCCAGCCGCAAGAAGAACGGTGACACGAATATCCTAATCGACGATAGCGGCATTCACTTCAATCCTCGCGGCAAAATCCGCGGCAAAGACGGCGCCAGCACGCCGGCTGCACCGGCCGCCCCGGAAGCACCAGCAGCACCTGCGTCACCCGAAGCACCTGCATCACCGGAAGCGCCGGCAGCCCCTGAGGGCCCGACCAAACCGGGCAAAGCCGGCAAGCCGGTCACGCCACCGGTACCCGCCCTGCCCAGCTTGCCCGGCGAGGAAGTCCATATTGAATTACCGCCACAGATCGGCGAAGAACTGTCGAACGCAATCGAAGAAGCGGTCGATGACGCGGCCGAGCAGAAAGTCACCCGCTATCACCGTCAGGCCAACACCTGGTTCAAGAGCTTTGTCTCCTTGTTAGTGTTGGCACTGTTTGCGACCAAGGCCCTGATGGGCGGAAAGAAACGCGCCGAAGCGGAAACCATGAGCGCCAATGCCGTGGCCGAGCGCGAATCGATGCAGCGCCAGCTGAGCGAAGCCAAGATGCAGATGATGCAAGCACAAGTCGAGCCGCACTTCCTGTTTAACACGCTGGCCTCGGTCGAACACCTGATTGAAACGGATCCGCCACGCGCCTCCGCCATGCAGCGCAGCCTGATTAAATACTTGCGCGCGGTATTGCCGCAGATGCGAGACAACGCGCTGATCACCAACCTCGGCCGTGAGGCCGATATGGTGGAAGCCTATCTGAACCTGCTGAAAATGCGCATGGAAGAACGACTGACGGTGGACTTCGACATTCCGGACGGGCTGCGCACCGCCGCCTTCCCGCCGATGATGCTGCAATCGATGGTGGAAAACGCCATCAAACACGGACTGGAAGCCAAGCCAGAAGGCGGTACACTGAAGGTGCGCGCAGAAGTGGCGCACAACAAGTTGCGCGTAACGGTCAGCGACGACGGTCTGGGCTTTGGCGCCGTACCCAGCAATGGCACCGGCCTCGGCCTGATGAATATCCGGGAGCGCCTGAAGCTGCTGCACGGCGAGCAAGCCCAATTGCTGATCGCCACCAACAGCCCGTCGGGCGTGATCGCCACGATCGAAGTGCCTTACCAGCTGTCCAAATAACTATCTAGCGATTGCTTAATCACGCAATTCCATGAATAATTAACTTCATTTTTAACAAGTTTAACGCCATGCCAACTGCAATAATTGCCGACGACGAACGATTGATGCGTGACCAGCTGCGCATGCGCCTGGGACAAGTGTGGCCCGAGCTGGAGATTATCGGCGAGGCCAAGAATGGCGATGAAGCGATTGAACTAGTTGACCAGCTCAAGCCGGACTTCACCTTCCTCGATATCCGCATGCCCGGCAAGACCGGCATGGAAGCGGCCAGCGTGATCGGCAACAAGAGCAATATCGTGTTCGTCACCGCTTACGATGCCTACGCCGTCGAGGCGTTCGAGCGCGGCGCCGTCGATTACGTGCTGAAACCGCCGGAGCAGGAGCGCCTGCAAATCACCGTCGACCGCCTGAAAACCCGGCTGAGCAAGCCGGCAGCCGACGTCAACGCCAGCGTCACCGCCATGCTGTCGCAACTGGCCGAAAAGATCAGCGCGCCCAAACCACAATATCTGCAGTGGATACAGGCCAGCATAGGCCAAGACCTGCGCATGATTCCGGTCGAAGAAATCCTGTTCTTCCGCTCCGATGAAAAATACACCTGCGTCCAGACCGAACGTTACGAAGCACTGATCCGCAAGCCGGTGCGCGATCTGGCCGAAGAGCTCGATCCGTCGCTGTTCTGGCAAATCCACCGCGCAACACTGGTCAACGTCAACGCCATCGAAGGTGTGACGCGCGACATTCGCGGCCGTCATCTGGTCATGATTAAAGGCAAGCCAGACAAACTGGAAGTCAGCCGCAGCTTCCTGCACCTGTTCAAGCAGATGTAAGTCCGGCCCCGCCTGCGCCGCATCAAACCGCCCTGCCCCGCATCCATTAGTCTGGACTGACACCGCCGCCCGCTTCGGCGGCGCGGAGCTGCCATGTCCCAACCTGCTACCACCCGCCTCTGGCGGCTGACCTTGCTGGCCGCCGGCGGTGTCGGCGCCCGACTGCTGTGGCGCTGGCTCCGGCAACCGAGCACCATCGAATCCAACCGCAGCCGCAGCATCATCCAGCATGCCAGCGACGCCATCATTTCCACCGATGAAACCCAGCGCATCCTGCTGGCCAATCCTTCGGCGGCCGCCATGTTCGGCACCACGGTAGCGGCCATGGAAGGCGCCTTGCTGAAGCAGTTCATTCCCCGAGAACAGCGCCTGCCGGCCGACACCGGCGCAGTCGAGTATTTCGGCGCGACCGGCATCCGACTCTTGATGAAGGGGCGGCGCGCCAACGATTATGCGGTGACCGGCCTAAAAGCCAGCGGCCAGCATTTTCCGCTGGAAGGCTCGATTTCTTCACTGGTGGAAAATGGCCGCCCTATCTACACCATCATTTTGCGCGACATCACCGAGCGCAAGCTGGTGCAAGAGAAGTTGGAACAGTCCCATGCGCAACTGCGCGAACTGTCGGCCGCGCTGCAAACCATTCGCGAGGAGGAGCGCACCCATATTGCACGCGAACTGCATGACGACCTCGGCCAGTTGCTGGCGACTTTGCGGGTCGACCTGAACCTGTTGCAACAGCAAGCGAGCGGCGCACAGGCGCGTGCACTACTGGACAGTATGGACCAGCTACTGCTGACGGCCATCACCTCGCTGCGCCGGATTGCCAGCAATCTGCGCCCGCGCGCACTCGACGAGGGGGGTCTGTATTTTGCGTTGGAGAGTCTGCGCCAGGAATTCCGGCAACGACATGGCATCGCCTGCACGCTCGATGCCGACGAAGAAGAGTTAGTCTTGAATGATGTCTACAGCACAGCCATCTTCCGCATCGTGCAGGAAGCGTTGACCAATATCGCCCGCCATGCGGGGGCACATTCAGTACAACTGGTGCTGCGGCGCTC
>JBGSBQ010000481.1:0-3689 GCA_041730475.1 Sphingomonadaceae bacterium | reverse complement strand
TCATCGGCCCGGTCGTGATGGTAGTGTTTATGACGGTGTGGTACGAAGCCAATCTGTTCGATGACGGTCCGCCAGCTGCGTGAGACAGGTGAGGAACGCGACGCCGGGAGAGACCGCAGCGCGCGACTGGCTCAGGCAGCCGGCACCGGCAACCATCAGTGGGCTTTGGACAGGATCAGCAACCAGCGGCGCATCAGCAGGATTTCCAGATGGCCGGCCTGGACACCGGTATCGCATTCGATGACCGGGTTGACCGCGTAGTAGCGCTTGCGGAAGTCACGGCATACCAGCACTTCGCGTTTACCCATGCGAACGAGGAAAGACGTCGGTGCGTATTCCAGACCGAAGCGGGCGCCGAAGCTGTTATTCATAGTTGCCATGACAATTCCTTTGAGGGAGATGTGTTGAACGAGTGATTCCAGAATAGCATAACTACTGTACGGATGCACAGGTACTGTACGAATAAACAGTAATTTTTTGATTTTGTAGTTTTTCCGCCAATTGCCAACATGACCACCCGTTTGACCCGTTTTATCGAAGCCCGTTTGTCACCCGAGGGGGAATTTGGCCTGCATTTGAGCGCCGGCGTCCTGCTGCTGGCGCTGGCCAGCGCGGTGTTTGGCTATCTGGCGCATGCCGTGCTGACGCAGCAAGGCATCGTCGTGCTCGATCTGCAACTGGCGCAGTGGTTGCACCAGCATGCCAGCGAGCCGCTGACCAGCCTCATGCTGGGCGTATCCGAACTCCATTCGACCGCCGTCGTGCTGCTGCTGGTGGCGCTGCTGGCATGGCGTCTGTGGCAGCGCCAGGCGCGCTACTGGCTGCTGGCGCTGCTGCTGGTGGTCCCCGGTGGCATGCTGCTGAATGTGCTGCTGAAGCAGATATTCCAGCGTAGCCGGCCCGTGTTTGATGAGCCGCTGGTCACGCTGCTGACGTATAGTTTTCCTAGCGGCCACACCGCGGCGGCGACTTTGCTGTATGGTTGGCTAGGCTGCTGGCTGGTGATGGAATACCGGCGCCGGGCGTTGCTGATAGTGGCGCTGCCCGCCTGTGCGCTGATGGTGTTGCTGGTGGCCAGCAGCCGCATGTATTTGGGCGCGCATTATTTGAGCGATGTGCTGGCCGCCATGGCGGAAGGCGTGGCATGGCTGGCGATCTGCATGACGGCGATGGCGACTTTGCGGCGGCGCCAGTTAAAGAACCCGGCTGCGGTTGCCGGTCATTGAATTCATAGGAGTTTGCACTGGCTACCATCTCAGTCATCATCAACGCCGGCGCCGGGCTGGGCTATTGCAATGCCTGGGTCGAAGGTCTGGCGGAGCAGTTCAGGGCGCACGGCCTGACGCCGCAGATCACGCTGGCGCACGGCGGTGAGCAACTGATCGGGGCGGCGCGACAGGCGCTGGCGGACGGCATCGCGACCGTGGTGGCCGGCGGCGGCGATGGCACCATCAACGCGGTCGCCTCGGTGGTGGTCGGCAGCCCGGCGCGGCTCGGTGTGCTGCCGCTGGGCACGCTGAACCACTTTGCCAAAGACATGAAAATTCCGCTGGCACTGGAGCAGGCGGTGGCCACGATTGCGCAGGGTGTCGCCGTGCAGGTCGATGTGGGCGAGGTGAATGGCCGCATATTCCTGAACAATTCCAGCCTCGGCATGTATCCCGATATCGTGCGCGACCGCGAACACCAGCAACGCCATTTGAAACGTGGCAAGTGGCCGGCGTTTGGCTGGGCCGTGCTGGGTGCGCTGCGGCGCTTTCCCTACCTGAGCGTGCGCCTGACGGTGAATGGAGCCGAGCATGCGCGGCGCACGCCCTTTGTTTTCATCGGTAATAATGAATACCTGCAGGGCCTGACGATGGGCGCGCGCGAGCGGCTCGATGGCGGTATGCTGAGCCTGTACGCGGCCCAGCATTGTTCGCGTCTCGGGCTGGTGCGGCTGGCGCTGCATGCCTTGCTGGGCCGGCTGGCGCAGGCCAAGGATTTTGACGTGCTGCTGGCGCAGGAGGTGGTGATTGACACCCGCCATCGCCGCCTGCGCGTCGCCACCGATGGCGAAGTGACGCTGATGGCGCCACCGCTGCATTACCGCTCGCGGCCGGCGGCGCTGACGGTGCTCGTGCCGGCGTCGCCAGCGTCCAACTGACAGGAGAACGGCCATGCGCACCATTGTCCATTTGTCCGATTTGCATTTTGGCCGGGTCGACAGCGCGCTGCTGCAACCGTTGCAACAGCTGGTCAACCGGCTGGCGCCCGACCTGCTGGTGGTATCGGGCGATCTGACGCAGCGGGCCCGCAGTGCCGAGTTTATCGCCGCCCGTGCTTTTCTCGACGAACTGCCGGGACCGCAGATCGTGGTGCCCGGCAACCATGACATTCCCTTATACAACGTCGCGAAACGTTTCCTGATGCCGTTGCGCAATTACCAGCGCTATGTGACGCTGGATCTGGTGCCACAGTTTGTCGATGAGGAAATCGCCGTGGTCGGCATCAACACGGCGCGTTCGCTGACGTTCAAGGATGGCCGCATCAATCGTGAACAGATCGCCCAGATCCGCCAGCGCATGGACGGCGTGGCCGAGCACCTGACGCGCATCGTGGTGACCCATCATCCGTTTGACTTGCCCGAGCAGCATGGCAAGGACGATCTGGTCAACCGCGCGCCGCTGGCGATGGGCGCGTTTGCCGAGTGTGGTGTGGACTTGTTGCTGGCCGGGCATATGCACACCAGCCACGCCGCCAATAGTGCGCTGCGCTACCAGATCAGTGGCTATGCGGCGCTGATGGTGCAGGCCGGCACAGCGACGTCGACGCGCGGGCGGGGCGAGGCCAATGCTTTCAATGTGCTGCGCGTCGAGCCTGACCATATCGAGGTCGAGCATTACAACTGGCTGCCGGCAGCGGGCAGCTTCGGCCTGGCCAGCACCGAAGGCTTCCGGCGCCTCGGCGGGGTCTGGTCGACGACCCGCTAGAGCCAGTAATCCATGACGCGCGCGGCCCATTCGCGCACGCGGTCGCCGAGGGGGCGCTGGCGCCACGCGGCCAGCGTGATTTCGGTGGAGTCGCGCAAGTCTTCCTGAAACGCTTTTTCCATTTCGCTGCCAAAGGCCTCGCCCATCACCACTACGTTGAGCTCGCTGTTGTGCAGGAAGCTGCGGGTGTCGATGTTGGTCGAGCCGACGGTGGACCAGCTGCCATCGATGACGCCGGTCTTGGCGTGCAGCACGGCCAGTTTCAGGTGGTAGATGCGGATGCCACTGGCCAGCAATTCGTCATATTGCTGGTGGGCGGCGTAGAACACCAGACCGCTGTCGGACACGCCGGGCAGGATGATTTTGACTTCCACGCCACGCTTGGCCGCTGCCACCAGCGCATCGACGGTCTGGCGGTCCGGCACGAAGTAGGCCGAGGTCAGGTGGATCGACTTGCGGGCACCCTGAATCGCCAGATTGTAAGCTTTGTAGATCTCGAATTTGCCGCCCGGCTCGCTGCCTAGCACGCGCACCACCTTGTCCCCGGCGATCTGCGGCGCCGGGAAGTAATCGGCCTCGCGCAGATCGGCGCTATCCTGCGTCGCCCAGTTGCGCACGTACAGCCACTGGAAGGCTTGCACCGCCGGGCCTTCGACCTTGATGTGGGTATCGCGCCAGCCGACTTCGTCCTGCTGACTGGCCTTGCGGCGCGAACGG
>JBGSBQ010000480.1:0-3714 GCA_041730475.1 Sphingomonadaceae bacterium | reverse complement strand
CGCATCCTGGTCAAGGATAACTACTCCTACGGTGCCCAGCTAGACCAGCTGATGGCCAGCCACCACCCCACCATCGCCGTCTCCACCGCCCCCACCAGCAAGATGGTGCAGTCGATCAGCATGGGCGTGGTCGACCTGATGTTCGTGTCCGAGGATGAAGGCCACTACATGATGGCCAACGCCGGCGCGCACGCTGCCAACCTGCGCCTGCTGCACCCAAAAGACATGCCGCACGGCGCGGAGCGCCACATCATGTGCTCAAAAAGCGTCCCCGACGACGTCATCGCCAGACTGAACAAGGTCATCACCTTCAAGTAGTTGCCGGCATCCACGTCATCCCCGCGCAGGCGGGAATCCATGCATGGCTCCCAAACTGGCCGACCTGGGGCTGCCACTTGCGCGGCAAGTCAGTGGCATTAACCGCGAAAACGGCGGATCGCGGCATCGACCATGCCTTCGGCGCTGCCGCTTTCGGCGTACTGCTCGCGCAGGTAGTGGGCGTCGCTGCCTTCGTGCGTGATCTGCACCAGATGTGCCAGTCCTTCGCTGCCGCCCAGCGCCACGCCGTGCGGTTCCATCTTGCGCAGCGTGGTCAGGATGTCTTCTCGCAGCGACAGGCTTTCGTAGCTCTTCGGATGCACCAGCGTGCCATCGAGTCCGAAGCGGCAGGCCTGAAAGCGGTTGTAGTTATAGACCAGATAATCATCTTCGGCCGGTGCCGGCTCGCGCCGCTCCAGCAGATAGCGGCACAGGGCCTGCAGGTAGGCTGCCAGCGCAGCGGCCCGCTCCACCGTCAGCGGCGTGTCGCAGACCCGCAGTTCGATGGTGCCGAATTCCGGCTTGGGCCGGATGTCCCAGTAAAAATCCTTCATGCTTTTGATGACGCCGGTGTGCTCCATCTTGGCGAAGTAATCCTGCTCGAACGCCTCCCAGCGCAGCAGGAACGGCGCCCGGCCGCTCATGGGAAAGGCGAACACAGAATTCAGGCGCGCTGAATTGAACAGCGTGTCATTGCCCTGCACGAACGGTGACGACGAGGACAGCGCGATGAAGTGTGGCACGTAGCGGCTCAGCGCATGCAGCAGGTACAAGGCATCATCGCCGGAAGCGCAGCCGATATGCACGTGCTGCCCGAAAATGGTGAACTGCTTGGCCAAATAACCATACAGCGCCGAGACTTCCTTGAAGCGCGGCTTGGCAAAGATGCGCCGCTCCGACCATTTTTGGAACGGGTGCGTACCGCCGCCGCAGATGCCGATATTCAGCTGCTCGCCGGCCTGCACCAGCGTATCGCGGATCAGCTGCAACTGCGCCTGCAAGGCCGCGTGCCCGGTGTGCACGTCGCTGTTAATCTCGATCATGCTCTCGGTGATCTCGGGCGTCACGTTACCGGGAAAGGGACGCCGCGCCAGCAGATGCAGCAGATCCGGGCTCGATGCCGTCAGGTCGTAGTCGGACAAGCTAATCAGCTGCAACTCCAGTTCCACGCCCATGGTCAGCGGCGACGACGATTTGAATGGTTCCAATGGCATGGCCTACTCCTTGTCCGGGGTTTCTTTGGCCCACACCAGCGCCAGCTGGGTCAGCATCGGGCCCACCACTTCCATCAGCAGGGTCATCGCCGCCAGTGCCGCCAGTTCGTCGACCAGCACGATGCCTACGTATTTGGTCTGCTCCAGCAGGACCGTCACGAACACCGACATCGGCGCCAGCGCCAGCCCGGTCAGCAGCCCTTTGCGCCACGAGATCCCGCTCACGTGGGCAAACGCCGCAACGCTGGCGAGCTTGACCAGAAAGCGCGCCAGCAGCAGCACCAGTCCCAGTCCGGCCCCGGCCACCACCCGCTGCCACTCCAGCGTCGACACGGCAAACACGAACAACAGCACCGTCAGCAATTCGCCGATACCGCCAAAATTGCGCTCGGTGCGGCTGAAGGCGACGCGCCGGTGGCGCGCCATCAGCCCGAAGGTCAGCGTGGCCAGCACCGGCGACACCGCCGTCGCATGGGCCAGCGCCACCAGCAGCATCACGCCCAGCGCAAACGCCACCGTGCCATCCTGTGCCAGTGCGCCCAGCTGGCGCAAAACAGCTGGCACCAGAAAGCCGAACAGCGCGCCCGTCAGCGCTGACGCCAGCAACTCGATCAGGCTGTGCGACACCGCCTGCGGCAAACTGCCGGAAGTCTGGAATACCCAGAAACCGACGATCACTTTGAACACAAACACCGCCAGCACGCAATTGATCGCCACCAGATGCAGCACGCGCTCGGTCACCTGCCCCGAACTGTCCTGCTCATTGATCACGCGCAGCACGCCGGCCGGCGAGGTGGACATCGCCAGTGATGCCAGCAGCAGACAAGTCATGGCCGGCATCCCGGTCAGGTGCGCAATGCCATACACGGCGCCAAAAGTGGCAGCCGATTCCACCAGCCCGCTGACCGCAATCCACGGATTGATACGCAGCCAGTGCAGGTTGATGCGGTAGCCGAATTCAAACAGAATCAGTCCAAACGCGAAATTGGCCAACGTCACGACGGCACTTTGCGCACTGCTGCTCAGCGCCTCCGGGAAGGCCTGCGCCAGCAGGAAGCCGACCAGCCCATACACGCTGATGCGCGGCACGCCGCTCCAGCGGTGCCCCCACTCGCCCGCCAGCCAGGCCAGTGCAATCGCCAGTGGCCAGCCCAATGCAGTCATCGGTACCTGAATATCCGGCATGTCCCGCCCTCCAGCCATGGTGGTTGAAATTTACTTGTACAATTCTCCCCACTATCATTCGGTGCCACTGTGCGCTGGAAAACATAAGGATCGAATATGCTGGAATTAATCAGCGAGCACGTCTGCTTCGGCGGTGTGCAGCGCTACTATCGACATGACTCGCGCGCGATCGGCCTGCCGATGCGCTTTTCCGTCTTCATTCCAGCCCACCCGGACGGCCAGAAGCTGCCGGCGCTGTTCTACCTGTCCGGCCTGACCTGCAATGAAGAGACCTTCATGATCAAGGCCGGCGCGCAGCGCGTGGCGGCGCAGCAAGGCATCATGCTGATCGCACCGGACACCAGTCCGCGTGGTGCCGGCGTGGCGGGCGAGACCGACAGCTGGGACTTTGGCGTCGGCGCCGGGTTTTATATCGATGCCACGCAAGCACCGTGGCAGCAGCATTATCGGATGGAGAGCTATATCCACGAGCTGCGCGAGATGGTCTGCAGCGAGCTGGCAGCGGATGCCGGCCGGCTCGGCATCTTCGGCCATTCGATGGGTGGTCATGGTGCGCTGACGCTGGCGCTGAAGCGGCCCGACGTGTTCCGTTCGGTATCGGCGTTTGCACCGATTGCGGCGCCTAGCCAGTGCCCGTGGGGGCAAAAGGCGTTCGGCGGCTATCTGGGATCGGACACGGCCAGCTGGGCCGCGCACGATGCCAGCGCGCTGATGGCCGGCATGCAAACGCCGTTCCCGGGCGGGATCTTGATCGATCAGGGACTGGGTGACAAATTCCTCGCCGAACAGCTGTACCCGGAAGCGTTTGAAGCGGCCTGCGCAAGCGCCGCACAGCCGCTGCAACTGCGACGGCATGCGGACTACGACCATGGCTATTACTTCATCGCCAGCTTCATGGAAGACCACCTGCGCTTCCATGCGGCGCAACTGGCCACCGCTGGGTGATAGCATAGTGCCGCTAAGTTAAGCCATAGCAGTCGCTAACCCGTCGTCCTCG
>JBGSBQ010000479.1:0-3719 GCA_041730475.1 Sphingomonadaceae bacterium | reverse complement strand
CTCGACATCGCGCTGCAGCGCCCGCCGTAGCGGTCGGGCACCGAGCACCGGATCGAAGCCTCGCTTGGCGATCAGCGCCTTGGCCGCATGGGTCAGCTCGACCCCCATTGCTGGTAGCTGGCGTCCACGTTCAGCTGCACGTACCGGATAGGTTTCAGCTTGATGCCGACCTGGATGTGGGTCGGGAACGGGATGGTGGCGTTCATGTTGCCGTGCTGGCGCGCCGGGATCGAGGTCGGCATGCCCAGCACCGCGCCGGCAATCGGTCCCAGCAGGCTGGAATTCATGCCCTGCACGAAATTGCGCAACATCGGTTCGGCGTCGAACTGGTAGCTGCCGGTGTAGTGGGTCTTGGAACCGCCCTGATACACCAGTCCCAGACCCAGCCATTTGTTGGGTTCCCACAACACGCCGAGGTTCAGTGTCGGGTCGAACGGGGCCGTCAGTTCGAGCCGCATATTGGCCGCTTTCTTGAACGGGCTGACCATACCATCCTTGCCGCCGCCGCACACGCCGAAGCCGAATACGTCGATGATGTTGCCGCCATTCTCCGGGCACCAGCCTTTTTGCAGGTTGCCGAAGATGCCCAGCAGCTCATTCGGGAAGCGCATATTGGTGTCGACCACGAAGGCCGAGTGGGCGATCGGCACCGAGATGCCAAAGCGCAGCGTGTCCGAATATTTGTAGCCGACCGATGGCGCCAGATACACCATGCGCTGCAGCTGTACCTGACGGCCCTGATACTGGCCGGGGTCGTTGAGGTCGGTGGTCCGGTCGAGGCTCATGGCCTGCGACATATAGCTGTTGGTGGCGAAGGTCCATGGTGAGCCGGGCTTGTTCCAGGCCATGCCGACGCCGGGCACGGCCACGGCCGGCAGGCGCCAGCCCGGCATGCCGTAGCCGGGCACATACATGATCTGACGGGTCGGGCCGGTGCTGGTGTTAGCCAGCGGATCGTCCTTCCAGCCGCCGACGTTGAAATCGGCCGGCTGGTGGAAGGAGGCGCTGGTACGGATCGAGGCCACGAAGTTGTGGATGGTTTCGCTGTCGCCTTCGAGCCGGGCCAGGCCGGCCGGATTGAAGTGGATCGAATCGATGCCGGGCGGGTCGGCCGTGACGGCATTGCCGAGCGCCATCGCAGTGACGCTGGCAGTCAGGTTGTCGGTCAGCGCCGCGTATGCGGCCGGGGCCGCCAGCGCGCCGCCGGCCAGCCCGCAGGCAGCGGCCCGACGGGTGCGCCGTGGCAGGGCCCGCGTCCCACGGCGCGCCATGTCAGAATGCCAGCGGCAGGTTCAGGCCGACGGTCAGGTTGGGCGAATCGGAGGTCAGGCCGATGCCGACCGACAGGTTGACCGTGGTCTTGGGCGAAACGCGGTAGCCGAGGCCCATGTTCAGCACGCCCGAGGTCTGCATCGTGGTCTTGGCCACCAGACCATCGGCAAAGGTCAGCTTGGAGCCGGCCGAGATCGATTCCTGGAACGACACCGTGGTGGTGATGCCATACGACAGCGCATACGCGAAGCCCATGCCGAAGCCCACCGATGCGCCCGGCTGCACCTTGGTCAGGATGCGGGTGCCGTTGATCTGGTGCAGGTGCTTGGCCGGCAGGCTGGCAGTCGCGTTGATCGAGCCGAACAGCGCAACCGGGTCGACGATGCGGTTCACGTTCAGGCCGGCCGAGAACGAGGTCACACCGCTACCGGTGGCTTCGCCAGTGCCGGCAATGATCTTGAACGGGCTGCGTCCGGTCGGCAGGCGCACGTTGCCGGTCAGGGTCAGGCCGGGTGCGTCGCGCTTGGCTTCGAAGGGCTGGAAACGGGCGCCCAGACCGATGTCGCCGATCGAATTCGAGACCCCGCTGGTGCCGCGCGTTTCCGAGTACTTGGAGATGACGGGCAGCGTCAGGTTGCCGGTCAGGTTGTCGAGCAGGCCGTAGTCGCCGGAGAAGGTGTTGGTGATGCTGTGTGAGCTGGTGTTCTCGATCTCGAACAGGCTGAGGCCGCCGCCCGCCAGATCGGTGACGATTTTTTCCTGGCCGATATAGCTGTAGCTGAGGTCATAGCTGAACTGGAACTGGTGGCGGCGGATCAGCGAATACTGCTTGTCGACGGCGGTCAGCGCCGTTTTCAGCACGGCGCTCTGGTCGCCTTCGCCTTCTTTCTTGGCCAGCGCATCGCGCGCGGCATCGGCGCTGGCGGCCGGGGCGGTCGGCGATTGCTGGGCGCAGGCCGGGACGGCTGACAGCAGCAGGGCGGAAGCCGCCGCGAGAGTGGTCACGGCAGCGGACGGGGAGCGGAAAAGCATGGCGGAATCCTTGAAAGAGAGGCGCGGTAGGGCGTTATTGACGGTGCATCCAGGTGCCAGCGGCGCCTGAATTGACGGCCCGCTCCAGCTGCAGAGCGGCATGGTTGAGGGCGTCGAGACGGCCCCGGTTGGTGACGCGGTCCATATCGACCACGCCCAGTTCATGGTCGGTCAGCGCCAGTTGACCGAGCGGTTGCTGGCCCTTGGCCGGCGAGATGATGAACAGCGTGTTCTTGTCCCACCAGCGGGCGAATTCCTCGACCGAAAAGACGATGTTGCCGGCCGACGGGTCGGCGATGTAGACGACGCCGTCGCGGATGCCGCGCAACACCACGAAGTGCTTGGAGCCGCCGTATTCGATCGGCACGATGGCCGGTTCGGTGAGCGTCATCAAGTCCTTGATCTCGGCCCTGAAGCCGGCGCCGGCCAGCCCGAGCGAGGCCACATAGCGTTTCATGTCGAGCAGCGAAAAGCCGCGCCGTTCGATGATCTTTTCCTTCTCGCCCTTGTCGAGCATGCCTTCCATGGCGAGCTGCTCGTTGACCATCACGCCGAGGTGGTAGTTCAGGATGGTGACCAGCGCGGCCGAGCCGCAGCTGTAGTCGAAGGCCTGGCGCACGATGTGGCGGTACTTCAGCTCGGAAAATGGCTCGATCGTCACGGACTGGCTGTAGTGGCCGCCGCCGACCAGCGTCTGCGGCAGCTCGAACTGGTCCTTGGGGCGGTCCTGGGGCGCATGGCGCGACATGACGCCGGCGCCGCCGATCAGGGCGGCCACCACACCCAGCAAAATCATCAGCATGGGATCAGCTTCCGGCGCGGTCCGGCGCGCGTCCGGCAAGCTGGCTCAGGCTCGCGCGCGCGTAACAATGTCGAGGGTGGGGCAATCCCGGCGGGTACGGGTATCCCCGGGGCGCAGGCCCCAGCAGTGCATCCATTTGGTCTCCAAAGTCTTTTAATTAGAACGGTCGTGCTTTATTTAAGCAGCAACAGTCCTTGTTTTTTTGTAACTTATTAACGCATTTTTGCGTGCCCACAGCAGCAGTTTTTTTAGAACTGCACCTCTAGGTAAATTGGCGATCACTTATGCTAAACGACGCAACACCGACGCAGACCGCGCTTCCCTCTGAATGGCTCGCAGGGCCAAGCGGTTGGCTTTTCAAGTCAGTCCGAAACGGTAGACCGTGGTCAACAGCGGCTCCTATCATGAATTTAATTAATATTTAAATATTAAGATTTTGCACGGCAGGCCGTGACCCCAGACCATAAATTTTTAATAACAAACTTGGAGATATGCACATGACCATCATCAAATCCGTCGTCGCCGCAGTCCTGTCCACCCTGGCCCTGTCGGCTTCGGCCATGACCGCTATCCCGGATACCGAACTGAGCACCGTGAGCGGCCAGGACGGTGT
>JBGSBQ010000478.1:0-3688 GCA_041730475.1 Sphingomonadaceae bacterium | reverse complement strand
GGTGCCCACGGAGGGACTCGAACCCCCACACCTTGCGGCACATGGACCTGAACCATGCGCGTCTACCAATTCCGCCACGTGGGCACTGATACTGCTCAACAACTCTGCTATTATAGCGACCGGGAGAGTTTTGCGCCAGATGAACTTTCATTCCTTGCTGCACATCAACCCTGTCTAGCAGTTCCCGCAATCACTACGTTTTTCAACGTTGTTACTGCGAGAGACCAAGATTATAGAGGTTTTTCGGCTGGTGTCAAATGCAGGCGGGAAAAAGCTTGAAAAGCGGCTGGCGCCGTCACCGGGTTAGGCAAGAGCGCCGATTCCAAGTACACTACGGGCTGCGCACTGTCATATATATGCAGGTCGTCTTTTTGCCAGGCCGGATC
The DNA here is from genome assembly GCA_041730475.1 of Sphingomonadaceae bacterium. Lineage (GTDB taxonomy): Bacteria > Pseudomonadota > Gammaproteobacteria > Burkholderiales > Burkholderiaceae_D > Rugamonas. Next base: position 3,302 of record JBGSBQ010000478.1, on the reverse strand, counting down.
TCCCAGGAATACTGTCAATAAAATAACTATAGAAATACTTTTGAACCAATCTACCCACACCATTCCCAGCCGGGAGGACATTCTCGGCATCTTCCGCAGCGCGTCGGCGCCGCTTGATTTGCGCGCGTTGTCCAAGGCCCTGAAGGTCGGCACCGAGGCGCAAGCCGTGCTGTCGCGCCGTCTGAACGCCATGGAGCGCGACGGCCAGCTGAAATCGGACGACACCGGCCACTTCGAACTGGCCGACCACGGCGCCTTCGTCGCCGGTCGCATCAGCAGCCACCGCGACGGTTTCGGTTTCGTCATCCCGGATGAGCCGGGCGACGACCTGTTCCTGCCTGAAAAAGAAATGCAGAAAGTACTGCACGGCGACCGCGTGCTGGCCAAGGTGATCGGTGTCGATCGCCGCGGTCGCCCGGAAGGCACGATTGTGGAAGTCACGCAGCGCGCCAACACCCACATCATCGGCCGCCTGCTGAATGAAAACGGCGCCTGGATCGTGGCGCCGGAAGACCAGCGCATCGGCCAGGACATTCTGGTCGCTGGCAGCGTCGGCAAGGCCAAGAGTGGCCAGATCGTGTCGGTCGAACTGACCGAACAGCCGATGCGCTTCAAGCAGCCAGTCGGCAAGATCGTTGAAGTACTGGGCTCGCTGGACGACCCCGGCATGGAAATCGAAATCGCCGTGCGCAAGTTCGGCGTGCCGCATATCTTCTCGGATGCCGCGCTGAAGCAAGCCAACAAGCTGCCCGATCATGTGCGCGAAGCTGATCTGGGCGAACGGGTCGATCTGCGCGACGTGCCGATGGTGACCATCGACGGCGAAGACGCGCGCGACTTCGACGATGCGGTCTACTGCGAACCGGTCAAAATCGGCCGCACCAATGCCTACCGCCTGATCGTTGCGATTGCGGACGTCAGCCACTACGTCAAGCCGAACGATGCGCTCGATGCGGATGCACTGCAACGCAGCACCTCGGTGTATTTCCCGCGCCGCGTGATTCCGATGCTGCCAGAAAAGCTGTCGAATGGGCTGTGTTCGCTGAACCCGGCGGTCGACCGGTTGACGCTGGTGTGCGATGCCGTCGTCACTGCCAAGGGTGAAATCAAGGCGTACCAGTTCTATCCGGCCGTGATCCATTCGGCTGCGCGCCTGACCTACACCGAAGTGGCTGAGATCCTCGGCAACACCAAGGGTCCGGAGGCCGCGCGCCGTCCCGCCATCGTGCCGCATCTGCTGCACCTGAACGAGTTCTATCACGCCTTGCTGAAGGCGCGTCTGGAACGTGGCGCGATCGATTTCGAGACCACCGAAACCTATATCGTTTGCAACCCGAACGGCAAGATCGAAAAGATCATCCCGCGCACCCGCAATGATGCGCACCGCCTGATCGAAGAGTGCATGCTAACGGCCAACGTCTGCGCCGCTGACTTGTTGATTCGTCACAAGCATCCGGGCACCTACCGTATCCACGCCAGCCCGACGGCCGAGAAGCTGAAGCAGGTGCGTACCTTCCTCAAGCAAGTCGGCCTGAACCTGAACGGCGGCGACAAGCCGACCGCCGGCGATTACGCCGAGCTGATGCGCCAGGTCAAGGAACGTCCGGATGCGTCGCTGCTGCAAACCATGCTGCTGCGCTCGATGCAGCAGGCGGTCTACAGCCCCGACAACATCGGTCACTTCGGTCTGGCCTATGAGGCCTATGCCCACTTCACCAGCCCGATCCGGCGCTATCCGGACTTGCTGACGCACCGCGCCATCAAGGCCATTTTGCTGGGCAAGAAATACGAGCCGAAAGTGGCAGCCAGCAGCGTGCTGAACACCAACGTGTCGAATGCGACGCGCAAGCAGCAAGCCAAGGACAAGGCCGAAGGCAAGGAAAAGAAAGCCGGCGACCTGACCGTGTGGGATGCGCTCGGCGTACACTGCTCGGCCAACGAACGGCGTGCCGACGAAGCGTCGCGCGACGTGGAAAACTGGCTGAAGTGCTACTTCATGCAGGACAAGTTGGGCGAAGAATTCACCGGCATCATCACCGGAGTGACCTCCTTTGGCATCTTCGTGCAGCTCGATTCACTGTTCGTGGAAGGCATGGTGCACGTGACCGACCTCGGCGCCGACTACTTCCAGTACGACGACGCCCGTCACGAACTGCGCGGTGACCGTACCGGCCAGCGTTACCAGCTGACCGATCGCGTCAATGTGCAGGTGGTGCGGGTCGACCTGGAAATGCGCAAGATCGATCTGCGCCTGGTCGGTGTCGAGCCGGGCCAGCCCAAGCCGCCGCGTAACAATGGCAAGAGCAACATCAAGCCGGGTCCGAAGACCGATTCGCGCTACGATGCCGCGCCGGCCAAGCCAGCCGGCAAGCCGGCGAGCAAGACAGTGAGCAAGACAGTGAGCAAGACAGCGGCTCATCCCGCTGCCAAGCCCGCCGCCAAGGCCAAGTCGGCCGCGCCCGCCAAACCGGCTGCCAAGGCCAAGTCTGGCCGCAATACCAATGCCGCAGCGAGTGCCGCGGCAGCACCCCGAGCAGCCAAGCCTGCCTCAAAAAGTAAGAAGAAGCGATAATAATGAGTAAGAATAAAATGATTTTCGGCTTCCACGCCGTAACCTCGCGCCTGCGTCACGAAGCGTCGTCGGTGGAAGAGATTTTTGTCGATGTCGGCCGCGATGACCGTCGCATGAAAGACCTGATCGCCAATGCCAAAGCAGCCGGCGTGCGCGTGATGCCGGTCGATTCGGCCCGCCTCGACAAGATCGTTGGTACCCGCCGCCACCAGGGCGTGATCGCCTTTGCGTCGCAGCTGTCGCTGGCCCGCAATCTGGATGAGCTGCTGGATGCCATCGATGGCCCGCCGCTGCTGCTGGTGCTGGACGGGATTACCGATCCGCACAATCTGGGTGCTTGCCTGCGGGTGGCCGACGGGGTGGGTGCGCATGCCGTGATCGTCCCGAAAGACCGCGCCGTGGGCCTGAACGCCACCGCCGCCAAGGTTGCCAGCGGTGCGGCCGAGACCGTGCCTTACATCACTGTCACCAATCTGGCCCGCACGCTGCGCGAACTGAAAGACCGCGGCATCTGGCTGATTGGTACTTCGGATGATGGCGACAAAGGCCTGTACGAAGCCGATTTCACCGGCCCGACCGCACTGGTAATGGGTTCGGAAGGCGAGGGCATGCGTCGCCTGACCCGCGAAACCTGCGATGTGCTGGTGAATATCCCGATGTTCGGTTCGGTTGAAAGTCTCAACGTGTCCGTGGCCTCCGGCGTCTGTCTGTACGAAGCGCGCCGTCAGCG
>JBGSBQ010000477.1:0-3727 GCA_041730475.1 Sphingomonadaceae bacterium | reverse complement strand
CAGGCATCTCCGGCGCCTTGTCTTTTGTCCGTGTACCTGCAATACTTTATCCTTTGGCACTAAAGCTTTCATGAAATATACGAGTTCGACCACTGCGGTCCCGGATGCCCCCAGCGTGCCGCGCCACGTCGCCATCATCATGGACGGCAATGGCCGCTGGGCGACCAAACGCTTCCTGCCGCGCGTTGCCGGACACGTCAAAGGCGTCGATGCCGTGCGGACCGTGGTGGAATCCTGCGCCCGCCGCGGCGTGGAATACCTGACCCTGTTCGCCTTCAGTTCCGAGAACTGGCGCCGCCCCGAAGAAGAAGTGTCGCTGCTGATGCGCCTGTTCGTCACGGCGCTCGAGCGTGAAGTCTCCAAACTGCATGCGAATAACATCCGTCTGCGCGTGGTGGGCGACCTCAGCCGCGCCGACGACAAGCTGCAAGGCATGATCGCCGCCGCCGAGCGCAAGACCGCCGCCAATACCCGCATGACGCTGACGGTTTGCTTCAACTACGGCGGCCGCTGGGACATCATGCAAGCGGTCGGCCAGATGGTGCAAGCCCATCCCGGCGCCACCGCCTTCAGCGAAGAGCAACTGGCGCCGCACCTGGCGATGGCGTATGCGCCCGAGCCGGACCTGTTCATCCGTACCGGCGGCGAGCAGCGCATTTCCAATTTCCTGCTGTGGCAGCTGGCTTATACCGAGCTGTTCTTCACCGACACCTACTGGCCCGATTTTTCCCAAGAGAGCCTGGACGCGGCCATCGCGTCTTACCAGAACCGCGAACGCCGCTTCGGCCGCACCGGTGCCCAAGTGGCAGAAAAGACCAGCTAAATGCTCAAAACCCGGATTATTACCGCTGTCGCCCTGCTGGCAGTGCTGTTGCCCGTGCTGTTCCTGCAATACGCGCCGGCCTTCCTGCTGGTGGTGACGCTGTTTGTCGGCGCTGCCATGTGGGAAGCGGCACGCCTGTTCGGCCTGAAGCTGCCGCGCGTGTATGGCGCCGTGTGCGCCGTGCTGTTCGTCTACCTGCTCGGCAATGCCAAGGCTGGCGCCATCAATTCGCTGTATGGCGTGTGCGTGCTGCTGTGGGCGATCCGCTTCACGCCGGCACTGGGCATGGGCCTGCCGCCGCTGAACAGCGTCGCCAACTGGACGCTGGGCCTGACCTTCAGCTTCTCCGTATTCGGCTGCTTCTTCGCCATCCACGCGCTGTATGGCCATTCGCCGCTGTACCTGCTGTCGGTGATGGTGCTGGTGTGGATCGCCGATATCGGTGCCTATTTCTCTGGTAAGGCCTTTGGCAAGCGCAAGCTGGCGCCGTCTATCTCGCCCGGCAAGTCGTGGGAGGGCGCTTTCGGTGGCGCGCTGGCGGTGCTGCTGCTGGCGTCGCTGAGCATCCTGTTGGCCGCTACGGCGCCGTGGCTGCAAGATACTTTTGCCGTGCGCCTGCAAGCGCACTTTGGCTGGGCGGTGGCATTGCTGCTGCTGGCCGTGATTGTCGCCGCCAGCGTGGTCGGCGACCTGTTCGAATCCCTGCTCAAGCGTCGCGCTGCCATGAAGGACAGCAGCAACCTGCTGCCTGGCCACGGTGGCGTGCTTGACCGTATTGATGCCCTGATCCCGGTGCTGCCACTGGCGGCGCTGATAAGCTCCTGGCTGTAAGGAATCCTGTATGCAACGTATTACCATCCTCGGCGCCACCGGTTCGATCGGCGTCTCCACGCTGGATGTGTTGGCGCGCCACCCGGAGCGCTATCAAGTGTATGCCTTGTCGGCCCACAGCAAGGTCGAACAACTGGCGGCCCAGTGCGCGCAATTCCGTCCGGCGCGGGCCGTGGTCGGTAGTGCCAGCGCCGCCGCCCAGCTGACGGCGCTGCTGCGCGCAGAGGGCCTGAACACCGAAGTTGAATACGGCGAAGCGGCGCTGTGCGCCATCGCCAGCGCGCCGGAAGTCGATAGCGTGATGGCGGCCATCGTTGGTGCGGCCGGTCTGGCGCCGACGCTGGCGGCGGCGCGCGCCGGCAAGAAAGTGCGGCTGGCAAATACAGACGCGCTGGGGATGTCGGGCCAGCTGTGCATCGACGCGGCGCGTGACGCCGGCGCCGTGCTGCTGCCGATCGACAGCGAACACAATGCGATCTTCCAGTGCCTGCCGCACGCCTATGGCCGGGTGCCGGCCGCCAGCGGCGTGGCCAAGGTGCTGCTGACCGCCTCCGGTGGTCCGTTCCTGACCCGCGCCGTGGAGACGCTGGATGCGGTCACGCCGGAGCAGGCCTGCAAACATCCGAACTGGTCGATGGGCCGCAAGATCTCGGTCGATTCCGCCACCATGATGAACAAGGGCCTGGAAGTGATCGAGGCGCACTGGCTGTTCGGCGCCCCGGCCGAGCAGATCGAAGTGGTGATCCATCCGCAAAGTGTGATCCATTCGATGGTGTCCTACGTCGACGGTTCGGTGTTGGCGCAACTAGGCAACCCCGATATGCGCACGCCGATTGCGCACGCACTGGCTTATCCGGAGCGGATCGCTTCCGGCGTGGCCCAACTCGACCTGACCCAGATCGCCACGCTGCAATTCGAGCGCCCTGATTTCGTGCGTTTCCCTTGCCTCGCTTTGGCCTTCGATGCACTAAAAGCGGGCGGCACTGCACCAGCATTGCTAAATGCTGCCAATGAGGTGGCGGTGCAAGCCTTCCTCGACCTGCAGATCGGCTTCCGCCAGATCGACCGCGTCATCGCGCATGTGGTCGATACGTTGCCGCACGGCGCTGCCGACAGCATCGAGGCGGTGATGGCGCAGGACCATGCGGCCCGCGTGGCGGCCCATGCATATATCGCCGGACTGACAAAATGAACTTGATCCAGACCCTGCTGGCTTTCATTGTCGCGCTGGGTTCACTGATCGTGTTCCATGAACTGGGCCATTATCTGGTGGCGCGCTGGTGCGGCGTGAAAGTGTTGCGCTTTTCGGTCGGCATGGGCAAGGTGGTGTGGTCACGCCGCTTCGGCCCCGACCAGACCGAGTGGGCCATCTCGGCGCTGCCGCTGGGCGGCTATGTGAAGATGCTGGATGGCCGCGAGACCGATGTCAGTGGCCTCGCGCCCGAAGATCTGAAGCGCGAGTTCACGCGCCAGAATGTGTGGCGCCGCATCGCCATCGTGGCCGCTGGTCCACTGGCCAATTTCCTGATTGCGATCCTGCTGTTTGCTGGCCTGTTCATGTATGGCATCGAAGAGCCGTCGAGCAAGGTGCGGGTGCTGGCCAGTGTCGATAATGTCGCCAGCGCCGCCGCGCAAGCGGGTCTGCACAGCGGCGATACGGTGACTGCTGTCAACGGCAAGCCAGTCGCCAGCTGGACTGATTTGCGCTGGGAAGTAATCCAGGCCGCGATTGACAAGAGCGAGGCGCGGCTGGAAGCAGAACGTCCGGGGCAGGGCCATTACCGTCTGGTGCTGCCGGCTACTGCGTTGCTGGCGCTGGATCTGGAAGGCGATGTACTGGGCAAGCTCGGGGTCGGCGTGGCGCGTCCGGGGCGGGTGGTGGTGCTGGTGCTGCCGGGTGGCGCGGCGCAACGCGCCGGACTGCGCAAGGGTGATCTGATCCTCAGCGTCGATGGCGTGGTTGTCAACGACGGTATCGCTTTTATCGACCAGATTAGGCCTAACGCCGGCAAGACTTTGCAGGTCGGGCTGCGCCGCAACGGCGAAGCGCTGCTGCTGGCGATTACACCGGAA
>JBGSBQ010000476.1:0-3728 GCA_041730475.1 Sphingomonadaceae bacterium | reverse complement strand
TTGCTGCTCGGCGTCCTTGAGCTGCACGCGCAGCACATTGACTTGCGCTTTCAGCACATCGCGCGCCGAGCTGGCGGCGCCGATCTGCGCCTTGGCGGCGACGGCGCTGTCCTTGCGCGCGGCCAGATCGGCCACGGCGCTAGCACGGCCGGCCACGGCGCCATCCAGTTCGGCTTTCGAGACGGCTTTCATCTGGCTGTTATACAGCTGGCCATAGCGTTCGGCATCCTGTTTGGCGCGTACCAGCTGGGCTTCCGACTGCGCCACTTGCGCACCGGCCGCGCTGGCCTGCGCCTGCACCTGGGCGATCTGGGCATCGGCCTGCAGCACTTGCTGCTCGGCACTGGCGATCTGGGCCTGGATTTGTTCGACTTTGACATGCTGGTCGAACGGATCCAGTTCAGCGATCACATCGCCTTCTTTCACCAGCTGGTTGTCTTCGATCAGGACTTTGGTGACCACGCCCGAAATGCGCGCCGACACCGGCGTCACATGACCAGCGACATAGGCGTTTTCGGTCTCGACGAAATAGTGACTGCGGTACCACATGCGACCACCGGCGGCCAGCGCGGCCAGCGCGACGATGGCGGCGATCACCAGCACGCGGCGGTTCGGTTGCTTGGTTGGAGTAGCAGGGGCTGCCGCAGCAGCAGGAACAGCGCTCAGCACTTTTTGTTCGGCCTGGTTGTGCAAGTTGGTCATACGGCGCTCCAGAGGATGGGGTAGAAATGAAATGATGTAGGTGCATTATTCGACAAAATCTGACCCAAGTCAAGAAATGAAACGATTGCATTTCATTTTAATTTGCACTACATTATCGTCATCCCTTACCATTTGCCCTCATGAAGACTTCCGCCTCTCCCGCCGCCGATACGCCCAACCTGGCGCCACAGCTCGCCGCCAATGACGCCCCCGACACCCTCTGCTTCGGCAAGGCCGCCGGTCGCCCCCGCGCCGCCGACAAGGAAGCGCGCCAGCAAGCGCTGCTGCATACGGCGGCATCGCTGTTCCTGGAAAAAGGCTATGGCAAGGTCAGCCTGGAGATGATCGCGCGCGAAGCCCATGTGGCGGTGCGCACGATTTATGTGAAATTTGGCGGCAAGGCCGGGCTGCTGAGCGCCGTCATCACCAATGGCCGCGCCCGCTTCTTCGAGGGTATGCAGGACATGCAGACCGATGTCCGGCCGCTGCAGGAAATCCTGGGCGATTTTTCGCTGCGTTTTGTCGAACTGGTGACCTTGCCGACCTTCGCCAGCTTGTGCCGGATGGTGGTGGCCGAAGCCAAGACCACGCCGGAGCTGGCCGAATCGTTCTATCACGCGGGGCCGCAGCAGACCCGCGAGCAGCTGGCGCTGTTCTTTGCGCGGCCTGAGATCCGGGCCCAATTGCGCGACGACGTGCCGCTGGAGGCACTGCCGGTACACCTGCTGAACTGCATCATGGGCGACCAGCTGCTGCCCATGCTGTTTGCGAAAGATGTGCCGCCCTCCACCGCCGAGAACTGCGCACGGGTGGAGCTGGGGCTGAATTTGTTCTTTGCCAGCGTGCTACGTAAGTAACTTCCACCCCCAATGCAGAACCCGGGGTCAGACCCGGCGGGTCTGACCCCAGCTCTTTGCCGCTGGGGTGAAAACCGCCAACAGCGCGCTTAGAACTGTTCCCAATCATCGCTACCCGCATGCGCCAGCCGCGCTGGCGCCTTGGCGCGTAGCGCCTTGGGTGCCGGCCGCGCTAGCTGGTGCACACTGGCCGATACCGGCTGCGCCTGCACCCCGCCGTGCAGACGGAATACGCTGACCACCTGCGCCAGATTGGCAGCCTGCTCCTGCATGCTCTGCGCCGACGTCGCCAGCTCCTCCACCAGCGTGGCATTTTGCTGGGTCGCCTCATCCATGTGATTGATCGCCTCGTTAATCTGCTCGATGCCCGAGGTCTGCTCCACGCTGGCGGATGTAATCTCGCCCATGATGTCGGTGACGCGCTTGACGCTGTCAACAATCTCCGCCATCGTGGCCCCGGCCTGATCCACCAGCTTGCTGCCGGTGCTGATCTGCTCCACCGAGTTATCAATCAGCGCCTTGATCTCCTTGGCCGCCGACGCCGAACGCTGCGCCAAATTGCGCACTTCCGACGCCACCACCGCAAAGCCGCGCCCCTGTTCACCGGCGCGCGCCGCTTCCACCGCCGCATTCAGCGCCAGGATATTAGTCTGGAACGCGATCCCGTCAATCACGGCGATGATGTCGACAATCTGGCGCGACGACTGATTAATCGACGTCATCGTGCCCACCACTTCCGACACTACGGCACCGCCTTTGACCGCCACCTCCGATGCCGATACGGCCAGCTGATTGGCCTGCCGCGCATTGTCCGCATTCTGCTTGACGGTGCCCGTCAGCTCTTCCATCGAGGACGCGGTTTCCTCCACCGCCCCGGCCTGCGCTTCGGTGCGCGAGGCCAGGTCCATATTCCCGGAGGCGATCTGGCCGGATGCGCTGGCAATCGTGTCGGTGCCAACCCGCACCTGGCCGACGATGGCGGCCAGGTTGTCGCGCATGGTCTTCATCGCAAACATCAGGCTGGCCTTGTCATCGGCCGCCACCTCGATGCTGGTGGTCAGGTCGCCGGCAGCGATCTGATTCGCCAGCGTGGCCGCCACGCGCGGTTCATTGCCCAGCAATTTCATCAACGCCCGATACACCACGAACAAGGCGCCAAGGATGATGACGATGGACAGCAACTGCAGCGCCACCACGATCAGGTAACGGCTCTGATTGCTCTGCTCGGCGGCCAGCACGGCGTTACCGGTGCGCGCATCGAGCAGCTCCAGGAACTGGTTCACCGGCTTCATGATGCTGGCTTTGTTCTTGTGGTAATTCTCATCGTGCATCAACTTACGGGCCAGCTCCAGGTCCGGCTCGCCCTTGCGAGTGAACTTGCCGCTGCCATCGTCAAACAAGCCCTTGACCGCATTCATGGCGATCACTTCCGACTTGACCAGTGCGTCCGAATTGGCCTGCGCTTCCTTCAGCTTGGCGAATTCCTCATCGGTGAAGCCGGCCTTCTTCATCAATTCATCGAGCGCGACGGTCTGGCCGTCGGCGCTCGGCTTGCTGGTGCCGGCGGCCACGAAGTCCCAGTAGATGCGCTCATAGTGTTCCGGACGCGGCTTCTTGCCATTGCGGATATCGAGGATGTCCATGTACTGCTGCTCATACTTGCTGTCACCGGTCACCACATAGGTACGGGCCAGACGGGTCAGGTCATCGGAACTCTGTCGCAACTCGTCGGCCAGCAGATAGGATTGGTAGCGCGCGGCATGGGCAGCGGTCAGCTGCGCCTGCGAACGCGAAATCTGATACAGCGCAAACAGCAGTACGATAAACAGCGCGGCGCTGAACAGGGCAAGGTAGCTGAAGCTCTTGCGCAAGGTGATGGTGGTTTTCATGGGTCTCCTTTTTATCTCCGCTGGTGGCGGGATTTGAGCGTACACCAAGGTATCCCGTTAAAAGCTATCCATTTGTCACACTCCACATAGTGCGCTAGAGCACTGTGCAAATTTGCCTTTTGGTCTATACTGTTTTTTTGAAAACGGAGAGCACAATGAGCAAATCAGACCGCCTGGAGTGGAGCAAGCAAATTTCGCAACTGAACGACCACATCAAACAGTTCCAGCACAATCCGAGTCAGGAATTGCTGGATGCCGCAGTCAAGCAAATGCAAGCATA
>JBGSBQ010000475.1:0-3737 GCA_041730475.1 Sphingomonadaceae bacterium | reverse complement strand
TTTCGGCCGGGTCCAGCAGGAATGTATATTCGCGCACCATGCGGCCGCCGGTCCAGTTCAGTTCCAGCAGCATGTCGACGAACGGCTCGTTGACGGGCTGGCCCGAACTGATACGGATGATCTGGCGACCATTGCGCGCCTCGATCTCGAAGCGCAGCGACAGCAAGGTCGGATTGAAATCGATATTTGCGGCGCGGAAGGCGTCCACTGGGGCCAGTTTGGCGACGATCGCGCCCGCATCATCGGCCGTCACCGAGGTCAGCTCGATCTCGGCCTTCAGCGGCTGGCCCAGCGACGACAGCACGGTCAGCTTGCCGAGTCCAGCGGCGTTCACTGCAGGAGAGAGCAACACGGCACAGGCAACGGCGCTGGTGAGGGTTTTCAACGCGAACGAAACGATACTTGGGCGTGGGCTTACGTGCATAGTGGCGGCAATGTAGTTGTCAGAGGGAAAAATGTTACTTTCCGAAGGTCCCAACATATCATCATGCACAGGAGCACGCAAGCTTTGCACATGGTTTCACTCCCGGCGCGCCAGGATATGTAACCTCTATGCCTAATTCCCGCTTAAAAAAGCAGCAGGGCCAGTGGATTCTCCTATGAGAACGCCACTGGCCCCGCAGTCCGCACGCGCGGCAGAAACGCTTACTTGTCGAGCACGATGCGCAGCATACGGCGCAGCGGTTCGGCCGCGCCCCACAGCAACTGGTCGCCGACGGTGAAGGCCGACAGGTAGTCCGGACCCATGCTCATCTTGCGCAGGCGACCGACCGGGATCGTCAGGCTGCCGGTGGCGGCCGCCGGCGACAGGCCATGCACCGACGCTTCACGCGTGTTCGGGATCACTTTCACCCACTGGTTGTTGGCAGCGATGATGTCGTGGATCTCGTCGATCGGCACATCTTTTTTCAGCTTGATGGTCAGTGCCTGCGAGTGGCTGCGCATGGCGCCGATGCGCACGCACAGGCCATCGACCGGAATCGCGGTCGAACCGAAGTCCGCACCGAGGCCGAGGATCTTGTTGGTCTCGGCGCCGCCCTTCCACTCTTCTTTCGACTGGCCATTGCCGAGATCCTTGTCGATCCAAGGGATCAGGTTACCGGCCAGCGGCGCGCCGAACTGCTTGGTCTCTTCGGCCGACAGGCCGTGCTGGGTAGCCAGCACCTGACGGTCGATTTCCAGAATCGCCGAGGCCGGGTTATCCAGCAGCGCCTTGACCGACGCATTGATGGTGCCGAACTGGGTCAGCAGTTCACGCATATGCTGGGCGCCGCCGCCCGATGCCGCCTGATACGTCATCGAGGTCATCCATTCGACCAGATTGTGCTGGAACAGGCCGCCGAGGCCCATCAGCATGCACGACACGGTGCAGTTACCACCGATGAAGTTCTTCACGCCCTTGCCCAGCGCATCCTTGATGACGTGCAGGTTAACCGGATCGAGCGCGATGACGGCATCTTTTTCCATCCGCAGCGTCGAGGCGGCATCAATCCAATAGCCATTCCAGCCGGCCGCGCGCAGTTGCGGGAACACCTCGGTGGTGTAGTCGCCGCCCTGGCACGAGATGATGATCTCGCACTGTTTCAGCGCCTCGATATCGGTCGCGCTTTTCAGTTTGGTTTCATTCTTGGCCATCGCCGGGGCGTCGCCGCCCGGGTTCGAGGTGGTGAAGAACACCGGTTCGATGTGGGCGAAATCGCCCTCTTCCTGCATGCGCTGCATCAGGACCGAGCCCACCATACCGCGCCAACCTACCAAGCCTACGAGTTTCATGTTGTTTCCTTCAAATTCATTGTTCTAAATCGGGAACAGGCCCTAATGCCGTTAAGTAAACATAGCGTGAGCTTACCCCCCTAGGACCAGACCGGGGGTCAGACCCGCCGGGTCTGACCCCAGCTGTGCGTCGGTGGGGTTTGCCAGCTGATCTGCGCCTTAACTTAACGGCATCAGGGGCAGCCCCCGTTGTTCAAGCCAGGGCCTTGACCACGGCGTTGCCCATCTCTTCGGTGCCGACCTTGGTGGTCCCGGCTTCGTAGATGTCGGCAGTGCGCAGGCCTTGGGCCAGCACGGCCTTGACGGCATTCTCAATGCGGTCGGCCTGCTCGGCCTTGTTCAGCGAGAAGCGCAGCATCATCGCGGCCGACAGGATCGTCGCCAGCGGGTTGGCAATACCTTTGCCGGCAATGTCCGGCGCCGAACCGTGCGACGGTTCGTACAGGCCTTTGTTGTTGGCGTCCAGCGAAGCCGACGGCAGCATGCCGATCGAGCCGGTCAGCATGGCGGCGGCATCACTGAGGATGTCGCCAAACATATTGCCGGTGACGATGACGTCGAATTTCTTCGGCGCGCGCACCAGTTGCATGGCGGCGTTGTCGACATACATGTGCTCCAGCGCGACATCCGGATACTCTTTGTGCACGTCGATGACGATGTCTTTCCAGAACTGGAAGGTTTCCAGCACATTCGCCTTGTCGACGCTGGTCAGGCGCTTGTCGCGCTTGCGCGCCGCCTGGAACGCCACGTGGGCGATGCGGCGGATTTCGCCTTCCGCATAGCGCATCGTGTCGAAGCCTTCACGCTGGCCTTTGAACGGACCGTCCGGGCACTCACGCACGCCGCGCGGCTGACCGAAGTAAATGTCGCCGGTCAGTTCACGGATAATCAGGATGTCCAGACCGGACACCACTTCTGGCTTCAGCGTCGAGGCGCCGGCCAGTTCCGGATACAGGATGGCGGGACGCAGGTTGGCGAACAGGCCGAGTTGCTTGCGCAGGCCGAGGATCGCTTGTTCCGGACGCAGTGCGCGTTCCAGATTGTCGTACTGGTAGTCGCCGACGGCGCCGAACAGCACCGCATCGGCGGCCTTGGCCAGCGCCAGCGTGCCTTCTGGCAGCGGGTGGCCGTGGGCCGCGTAACCGGCACCGCCGACTGGCGCGCTTTCCAGCTCAAACGATTCGCCCAGCACATTCAGGACCTTGACGGCCTGTGCGACGATTTCCGGGCCGATACCGTCGCCCGGGAGGATGGCAATTTTCATGGTGGTTCTTAATTTAGATGACGTTGGCCAGCCAGGGCTGGCTTGCCAGATGACGCTCTTCGAAGCCGCGGATAGCGTCGGCGTGACGCAGTGTCAGTCCGATATCGTCGAGCCCGTTCATCAGGCAGTATTTGCGGAAGGCGTCGATCTCGAAGGGGTAGGAGATGCTGCCATTGCTGGTGGAAATGCGCTGTTGTTCAAGGTCCACCACCAGACGGTAACCGGGGAAGGCCTTGACTTCATTGAACAGATGGTCGATCTGCGTTTCAGGCAATACGATGGGCAACAAGCCGCTCTTGTAGCAGTTGTTGAAGAAAATGTCAGCGAACGAGGGCGCGATGATGGCACGGAAGCCGTACTGGTCGAGCGCCCATGGTGCGTGCTCGCGCGACGAGCCGCAACCGAAGTTCTTGCGCGTCAGCAGAATCGAGGCGCCTTGATAGCGCGCCTCGTTCAGCACGAAATCGGGATTGATCGGGCGCACACTGTTGTCCTGCCCCGGTTCGCCGTGGTCCAGATAGCGCCACTCGTCGAAAAGGTTGACGCCGAAGCCGGATCGCTTGATCGACTTCAGGAATTGCTTCGGGATGATGGCGTCGGTGTCCACGTTCGCGCGGTCGAGCGGCGCGACGAGCCCGGTCAGGATGCGAAACGGCTCCATCAATAGGTCTTCGTTCCGTGCGCAGCCTTCTCGATGGCC
>JBGSBQ010000474.1:0-3753 GCA_041730475.1 Sphingomonadaceae bacterium | reverse complement strand
GGCGGAATACCGTCCGGTCATCCTGGGCCCGCAAGCTGAAGGGCTGCGCGTGGTACGGGAAGGCCTGAAGCCGGGCGAGCGCATCATCGTCAACGGCCTGCAGCGCGTGCGTCCCGGCGCACCTGTCACGCCGCAGATGGTGGCCATGGACTTTGACCCGCTGGCCGCCAACGTGGCCAAGCCGGAAGCCAAAAAAGAAGACAAGATCGCCGCCGTCACCACCGGCAAGGCCGCCTCCTCGAAGGAATAACAGCATGAATATCTCCCGATTTTTTGTCGACAAGCCGATTTTTGCGGCGGTACTGTCGATTGTGATTTTTGTCGCCGGCCTGATCTCGATTTTCAAGCTGCCGATCTCCGAGTACCCGGACGTGGTGCCGCCATCGGTGGTGGTACGGGCCCAGTACCCGGGCGCGAACCCGAAGATCATCGCTGAAACGGTGGCCGCGCCACTGGAAGAGCAGATCAACGGCGTCGAGAACATGCTCTACATGTCGTCGCAGAACACCTCGGACGGCGCGCTGGCGCTGACCGTGACGTTCAAGATCGGCACCAATGTCGAGCAGGCCGAGACCGCGGTGCAGAACCGCGTGCAGCGCGCCTTGCCACGCCTGCCGGAAGAAGTACGCCAGATCGGCGTCACCACCGTCAAAGCGTCGCCGAATCTGACCATGGTGGTCCACCTGCAATCGCCGAGCGGCCGTTACGACGACCTGTATCTGCGTAACTATGCGGTGTTGAATATCAAGGACCAGCTGGCCCGTCTGCCCGGCATGGGTGAAGTGCAGCTGTTCGGTTCCGGCGACTACGCGATGCGCATCTGGCTCGACCCGCAGAAGGTGGCAGCGCGGGGCCTGACCGCCAGCGATGTCGTCAACGCGATTCGTGAACAGAACGTGCAGGTCGCCGCTGGTGTCATCGGCGCCGGTCCGACCAAGAATGCCGACTTCCAGCTGACCGTGAATACGCAAGGCCGCCTGCAAAGCCCGGAAGAATTCGGCCAGATCATCCTGAAGACCAATGCCGACGGCGCGATCACGCTGCTGAAGGACGTGGCCCGCATGGAGCTGGGTTCGAATTCGTATGCGCTGCGCTCGCTGCTGAACAACAATTCGGCGGTCGCCATTCCGATTTTCGAAGCCCCGAATGCGAACGCGCTGCAGCTGTCGCATGATGTGCGCGAAACCATGGCGCGGCTGTCGAAAGATTTCCCGGAAGGCGTCACGTACAGCGTTGTATATGACCCGACCCAATTCGTGCGTGAATCGATCAACGCCGTGATCCACACCCTGGTTGAAGCGGTGATACTGGTGGCACTGGTGGTGATTCTGTTCCTGCAAACCTGGCGCGCTTCGGTGATTCCGCTGCTGGCAGTGCCGGTCTCCATTATCGGTACCTTTGCCGTGATGCTGGGCTTTGGCTTCTCGATCAATACGCTGTCGCTGTTTGGACTGGTGCTGGCAATCGGTATCGTGGTCGATGACGCCATCGTGGTGGTCGAAAACGTCGAACGCAATATTGCCAACGGTCTGGCGCCGCGTGAAGCGACGATCCAGGCCATGAAAGAGGTCAGTGGTCCGATCATCGCGATTGCGCTGGTGCTGTGCGCCGTGTTCGTGCCGATTGCCTTCGTGTCCGGCCTGTCGGGCCAGTTCTACAAGCAGTTCGCGCTGACGATCGCGATTTCGACCGTGATCTCGGCCTTTAGCTCGCTGACGCTGGCGCCAGCACTGGCTGCCGCGCTGCTGAAACCGCACGATGCGCCGAAAGATGCGCTGACCCGCGCCATGGATTCGGTGTTCGGCCGCTTCTTCGCCTGGTTCAACCGCTTCTTCAACCGCGCTTCGCACGGCTATGAAAGCGGCGTGACCGGTATCTTGAAACGCAAAGGTTCGTCGGTGCTGGTGTATGCGGTGCTGGCAGTGGCGGCTGGCTTCATGTTCAAGCTGGTGCCGCCGGGCTTCGTGCCGGCGCAGGACAAGGGCTATCTGATCGGTTTCGCACAATTGCCGGACGCCGCTTCGCTGGACCGTACCGATGCCGTGATCCGCAAGATGTCGGACATCGCCAAGGATGTGCCGGGCGTGGCCGATTCGGTCGCCTTCCCTGGCCTGTCGATCAACGGCTTCACCAATGCGCCGAACGCCGGTATCGTGTTTACGCCATTGAAACCGTCGGAACAACGTACCAAGAAGAGCGAGTCGGCAGAAGCCATCGCCGCCGAGATCAACAAGCGCATGGGTTCCATCGAAGGCGCGTTCGTGATGGTGCTGCCACCACCGCCAGTGAATGGCCTGGGCACCACCGGCGGCTTCAAGCTGATGATCGAAGACCGCGACAACCTCGGTTACGACGCGCTGTTCAAGGCGGTACAAGCAGTCCAGATGAAGGCCTGGGCCAATCCTAAGCTGGCGGGCGTGTTCTCGGGCTACCAGATCAACGTGCCGCAACTGTACGCGGATGTCGATCGTGCCAAGGCCAAGCAGCTGGGCGTGCCGCTGCAAACCATTTACCAGACCTTGCAGATCAATCTGGGCTCGCTGTATGTGAACGACTTCAATCAGTTTGGCCGTACCTATCAGGTGCGGGTGCAGGCCGATGCCAAGTTCCGTTCGCACGCCGAAGATATCGCCCAGCTGAAGGTACGCAATGACAAGGGCGAGATGATTCCGCTGTCGTCGCTGATGCGGGTCAAGGATACCTATGGCCCGGACCGCGTGCAGCGCTACAACGCCTACGTGTCGGCCGAGTTGAATGGCGGCCCGGCACCCGGCGTCTCGCAAGGCGAAGCGCAGGCTGAAATGACCAAGATCGTCAATGAAGTGCTGCCGAAAGGGATCAGCTACGAATGGACCGAACTGGTGTACCAGGACATCCTGTCCGGTAACACGATGATGTATGTGTTCCCGCTGTGCGTGCTGCTGGTGTTCCTGGTGCTGGCCGCCCAGTACGAAAGCTGGACCTTGCCGCTGGCCGTGATCCTGATCGTGCCGATGTCGATCCTGTGCGCGCTGCTGGGCGTCAAGCTGACCCATGGCGATAACAACGTCTTTACCCAGATTGCGCTGTTCGTGCTGGTGGGGCTGGCGTCGAAGAATGCGATTCTGATCGTCGAATTTGCCCGCGAACTGGAACACCATGGCCGCACCATCGTGCAGGCCGCGCTGGAAGCCTGCCGTCTGCGTCTGCGTCCGATCTTGATGACGTCGATCGCCTTCATCATGGGTGTGGTGCCGCTGGTGTTCTCGCACGGCGCTGGCGCCGAGATGCGCCATGCGATGGGTGTGGCGGTGTTTGCCGGCATGCTGGGCGTGACCTTCTTCGGCCTGTTCCTGACGCCGGTGTTCTACGTCCTGCTGCGTACCCTGGCGGTGCGCATGGAGAAAAAACCTGCCGTGGCGGCCGATGCCAGCCCGGTAAAACTGGAAGGAACTCACTAACATGAGCAAGAACCTGACCCGAATGATGGCCCACGGTGTGGCGCCACTGCTGGCCGCGCTGCTGCTGACTGCCTGCGCTGCGCCAGAATTCAAGCAACCTGACATGGCCGTGCCGCAGGCGTTCAAGGAATCGCCAGCGGTGCAGACTGCGGCCGATGGCAGTACCTGGCAGACCGCCCACGCCGCCGAGCAGCAGCCGCGCGGCGAGTGGTGGCTGGCCTTTAACGATCCGGCGCTGACCGAACTGGTGGCGGAAGCCACCAAGGCCAACGCCAACCTGCAGGTGGCGGCGGCGCGCGTCAAGCAGGCCCGC
>JBGSBQ010000473.1:0-3753 GCA_041730475.1 Sphingomonadaceae bacterium | reverse complement strand
GGAACAGCGGATCATACTGCGCATCCCCGACATTTAGCGGCGACTGGCAGACCGACTTCGGCCACGAGAACGACAGCTTGCCGCGGAAGTCGGCGTTGACCTTGCCGGACTTGCTACGGAACAGCACATCGGCCACGCCCTGGCCCTCGGTACCCGGCAGCCACGCGGCGACGAAGCTGTCCGACAGGTTCAGCATATCGTTCACATACAGCGGCCGGCCCGCAACCAGCACCGTGACCACCGGCTTGCCTTTGCCCGCCACCGCCTGCAGCACCGCCATGTCTTCCGGATGACGGCCCGACAGGCGCAACGTGCCCGCTGGGCCGATATCGCCATCGCCTTCGGCATACGGGGTCTCGCCGATCACCGCGATGACGGCGTCGAACTGGCTGACATCAACACCAGCGGCATTCGCGCTGTAGCTGACATTGGCGCTGCCGACGGCGGCGCGAATGCCGGCCAGGATGGTGTCGCCGACCGGATAATCGCTGTTCTTGTTATCGGTGCCCTGCCAGGTCAGCGACCAGCCGCCCGACTGGTTGGCCATGCTGTCCGCGCTCTTGCCGACCACCAGCACTTTTTTGCCACGCGCCAGCGGCAGCACGCCGCCGTTATTCTTCAGCAGCACCAGCGATTCGCGCACCGCCTGCCGTGCCAGCGCGCGCGCCTGCAACGCTTCCTGCTTGCCCGCATACAGGTTCTGCGACGGCTTGCGGCCAAACATCCCGGCCCGCAGTTTCACGCGCAGGATGCGGCTGACCGCATCGTCGATACGTGCCATCGGAATCGCGCCGCGCTCAACCTGCGCGATGGTGGTGCTGATGAAGCTTTGCCAGTGTTCCGGCACCATCACCATGTCGATGCCGGCGTTGATGGCGGCAGCGCAGCTGTCGTTGGTGCAGCCCGGCACTTCGGCAATCGCGTTCCAGTCACTGACCACCAGACCGTCGAAGCCCATCTTGTTTTTCAGCGCGCCGATCATCAGCTCGCCGCTGCCATGCATCTTGCCGTAGTCCTTGCCGGCCGCGACATCGTTCCAGCTATTGAAGGAGGTCATCACGGTCTGCACGCCCGCCGCCAGCGCCGGGTAGTAGCCAGCGCCGTGCAGGTTAATCATCTGCGCCAGCGTGGCCTGATTCTCGCCGCGATCCTTGCCCTGATCGGTGCCGCCGTCGCCGATGAAATGCTTGGCCGTGGCGACCACGTTGCGGTCTTCCTTGAAGCGGCCCTGCAAGCCCGTCACATACACATCCGCATAGTCACGCACGATGGCCGGATCTTCCGAGAAGCTCTCGTAAGTGCGGCCCCAGCGATCATCGCGCACCACCGCCAGCGTCGGTGCGAAGATCCAGTTGATGCCGGTGGCGCGCACGGCCTTGGCGACCGACTCCGCCATCTGCCCGACCAGCTTTTTATCGCGTGCGGCTCCGAGCCCGATGTTGTGCGGGAACAGCGTGGAACCATACACATTGCTATGGCCATGCATGGCATCGACGCCCCAGATCACCGGCACCTTGACCTTCATGTCGGTGCGCATCGAGGCCTCGTAATACTGGTCGGCCAACGCCACCCAGTCGGCCGCCGTCGCATACTTGTTCCCCTGCGGCCAGCTGCCGCCGCCGTTGAGTACCGAGCCGATGCTGTACTGGCGCACCTGCTCCGGCGTGATGAACTTGATCTCCGGCTGCGTCATCTGGCCAACCTTCTGAGCCAGCGTCATGCCGGCGACGATGCTGGCGATCTTCGCCTCCATCGCCTGATCCGGCTGGATAGCGCTGCGGATATGCGGCCAGTCGGCCAGCGGCGCGGCGGCCGGCGCGGCCAGCACCTGTGCGGCGCCCAGCATCAGCGTCGCCGCCAGTACAGCGCGACGCAGGAGGGGATTATGGGATGCAGTAATCATGGTCATGGTGAGGTGGTGGGTGAAGAAGAGACGGCAGGCAGGCCGGCGAACGGCGCTGGCGGCGTAGCCGCGCGCATCCAGCGCATCACGGCCTGCTGGGGTTCGTAAGGGACGCTGCCGAAGCGCCGGAACAGGCGCTCGATCTGGGCCAGCGTGGCAGTATTGAAGTCGACGGCGGGCACGCGAGCGTCGCGTGCATTCGTAACTAGGCCCCAGGTACCGGCACCCTGCCCGCCGTCATTGCTGATGATCTTATAGCTCCACGCGGCACTGGCCCAGCCAGCAGCAGCATAGGCGTCATAGGTAGCGCGCGTCACCTGCCCGCCCAGCTCCGCGCCCATCTGCGCCCACGGCTGGAATTCACCGACGAAGAATGCCGTCTGCAGCGGCGCCAAACGGGCCTGCCAGTCGCACAGGCCCTTGCCGCCGGCACATTGCAGCCAGTCGGCGTGGACTTGCGCACCGGGCTGGCCCCAGCCGAAATGGCCGGGATAAAAGTGCATCTCCAGCGCGACATTGTGCATGCCATGCTCGGCCGGTTTGCCATAGGCGGCAATGCCTTCCACATGGCCGGGCAGGATGATCACATGCTGCGCATCGACCGCCCGGATCGCGCCATACAGGCGCTGCATGGCGCTGGCCAGCTGCTCCGGCGTGGTTCCCCATGGTTCATTCAGGATGCTGTAGCCGGCCACCGCGCCGCGCTCCTTGTAACGGCTGGCAATCTGCTGCCACAGCCACTCGGTGCGGGCCTGATACGCCGGCGTGCTCCAGTACTGGTTCTTGCCGGCGCAGCCACTGTGATGTTCCCAGCCCTGACTGCCGGGCGCGCCGTGCAAGTCGAGTATCACATACAGGCCACGCTGCTCCGCTTCAGCGATCGCCCGGTCCAGATAGTGCCAGGCGTCGGCACGCAACTGGCCCGGATGGCGTTCATCCTCGATCAGGCTGTAAATAAAGGGCAGGCGCACCAGATTCAGGCCAAAGCGCGGCAGCAGATCCCAGTCGCGCCGCTGCATCCACTGCGCGCGGAACAATGCAAACAGGCGTTCACGCTGCGCATAGCCGAAGCGCTGGTCGAGCACTTGTTCCAGCTTGCACTGGTCATCGATGCCAGCACTGCCCTGCCCCATCATCCAGAACTCCTGCATCAGCCAGTTGCCCAGATTGACGCCGCGCAGCGCTACCGGGTGGCCGCTGGCATCGACCCAGCGCGGGCCGTCCACGTGCAGCATGGGCAACGGCGCGGCCGCCGCCACGCCGCCTGCCCATAGCAGCCATCCCGTCAGCACGGCGCGCAAGGCCGGCATCCACCTGTTCATGCTGTCTCCATCGTTTTTTTATATTTGGAATCGTTTCCAGAATAGCATAAAAAAATGCGGCGCGAACGCCGCAGATGGAAATTTTTATTTCGCCAGTGCCGCCAGCGAGGCGCGCATGGTGACCGTCAGCGGGTACTGGCGCGCCACCGGACGCTCCATGTCATAGCAGCGGTCGAGCAGGAAATTCAGGCCATTCATCGTCATCTCACTCCACGGAATATGCACCGTCGACAGGCGCGGCGCGGTGAAGGCGGCGCTGTGGGTATCGTCGTAACCGAGCACCGACACCTGCCCCGGCACCGCCACGCCGGCCTCGTTAAAGCAAGACATGGCGCCGACGGCCATTTCGTCATTGGCGCAGAACACCGCCGTGAATGGATGGCCGGACGCCATCAGCTGCGTGGCACAGGCCCAGCCGCCTTCCGGCGTGAAGTTACCGTCCCCGATCCAGATGCGCGCCGTATCGATGCCGGCGGCGGCCAGCACTTCCATGAAACCGGCAATGCGCTGCTGATTGTCCGGGGCGTT
>JBGSBQ010000472.1:0-3762 GCA_041730475.1 Sphingomonadaceae bacterium | reverse complement strand
CCAGCAACTCTTCATCTTCATAGACGATGGTGGCGGGGATTTTTTTCTCGGCGATTTTGCAGAAGATGCAGTTATCCACGGTGGCTCCAGAGGTTGAGACGTATTTATTGGTGTTGCGGGGCTTCGGCCGCATCGCGCAGTTCATCCTTGCGCGCCGCTTTTTCTTCCAGACCGGACATGCCTTCGCGGCGTGCCAGTTCGTCCAGCACCTGCTGTGGCGTCAGGTCAAACTGGGCCAGCATCACCAGCGAGTGGAACCACAGGTCGGCGCACTCGTACAGCACCTTCGAATGATCGCCGCCGACGCGCGCATCCTTGGCGGCCATCACGGTTTCGGTGGCTTCTTCACCGATTTTTTTCAGGATCGCATCGTCGCCCTTGGCGAACAGACGCGAGATGTAGGAAGTGGCAGGGTCGCCGCCATTGGCCAGCTTGCGCGATTCAATAATCTCCGCCAGGCGGTCCAGGATAGTACTCATATCGTTTAGCTCGTTTTCGGTTTGACCGCGTGGTCATAAATGGTGGCGGGGTCTTTCAGCACTGGATCGGTGACTTGCCAGTCGCCGTCCTGCGCATCGCCGTCGAATTTCTGGAAGAAGCAGGAATGGCGGCCGGTATGGCAGGCGATACCGCCGGCCTGCTCGATCTTCAGCAGCACCACGTCCTCGTCGCAATCAAGGCGGATCTCCAGCACTTTCTGCACGTGCCCGGACTCCTCGCCCTTGTGCCACAGCTTCTTGCGTGAGCGACTCCAGTACACCGCTTCGCCCAGTTCCACGGTCTTGGCCAGCGCATCACGGTTCATCCACGCGAACATCAGGATGTCATTACTGCCGGCTTCCTGCGCGATCACCGGCACCAGGCCGTTTTCGTCCCATTGAATCTTCTTCAGCCACTTGGCTTTGGAGGTACTGTTTACAGTGGTCATCGTCGGTCCTGTCCTGAATTACACCAGGCGCATCGGAATGCCCTGCTGCGCCATATAGCGCTTGGCTTCCTGCACCGTGTGCTGGCCGTAATGGAAGATGCTGGCGGCCAGCACGGCGTCGGCCTTGCCCAGCTTGATGCCGTCGGCCAGATCCTGCAGTCCGCCCACGCCGCCCGAGGCAATCACCGGGATGCTGATCGCATCGGATACGCCGCGCGTCAGGCCCAGATCAAAGCCGGACTTGGTGCCATCACGGTCCATACTGGTCAGCAGGATCTCACCGGCGCCCAGCTGTTCCATCTTCTGCGCCCACTCGATGGCGTCGATGCCGGTCGCCTTGCGGCCACCGTGGGTGAACACTTCCCACTTGCCCGGCGCGACCTGCTTGGCGTCGATCGCCACCACGATGCACTGCGAACCGTGCTTTTGCGAGGCTTCGTACACCAGCTGCGGGTTCGACACCGCCGAGGAATTCATACTGACCTTGTCGGCGCCGGCATTCAGCAAACGCCGCACGTCGGCCACTTCGCGCACGCCACCACCAACGGTCAGCGGAATGAAGACTTGCGAGGCCACCGCTTCGATGATGTGCAGGATCAGGCCACGATTGTCGCTGGTGGCGGTGATGTCGAGGAAGGTCAGTTCGTCGGCGCCCTGCTCATCGTAGCGGCGCGCGATTTCGACCGGATCGCCGGCATCGCGCAGTTCGGTGAAGTTGACGCCTTTGACGACGCGGCCATCGGTCACGTCGAGGCAGGGGATGATGCGTTTTGCAAGCATGATGTCTTAACCGGCCACGTCGTCGTCGGCCAGATCTCCGCTCAGTTCATCGGCGCGCAATTGCGCTTCGTTCAGGTTCAGCGTGCCTTCGTAGATCGAACGGCCGCAGATCACGCCTTCGATGCCTTCGTCCTGCACCACGCACAGTGCTTCGACGTCGCTCAGGTTGTGCAGGCCGCCGGATGCGATCACCGGAATCTTCACGGCTTGCGCCAGCTTGACGGTGGCTTCGATATTCACGCCGCCCATCATGCCGTCACGGCCGATATCGGTGTAAATGATCGATTCAACGCCATAGGCTTCGAATTTCTGCGCCAGGTCGATCACCTCATGGCCCGACATCTTGCTCCAGCCATCGGTGGCGACCTTGCCATCCTTGGCATCAAGGCCGACGATGATGTGGCCGGGGAAGGCGCCGCAGGCATCATGCAGGAAGCCCGGGCTTTTCACGGCCGCAGTGCCGATGATGACGTAGGTAATGCCGGCGTCCAGATAGCGCTCGATGGTGTCGAGGTCACGGATGCCGCCGCCCAGTTGCACCGGGATTTCATCGATATCGTTTTCGACTGCGAAGTCCTGCACCGCTTTCAGGATGGATTTGATGGCGCCTTCGTTCTTCGGCTTGCCGGCGAACGCGCCGTTCAGATCCACCAGATGCAGGCGACGCGCACCCTGCTTCAGCCAATGCAGGGCCATTTCGGCCGGGTCTTCGGAAAATACAGTGGCGAGTTCCATATCGCCTTGTTTCAGGCGAACGCAGTGACCGTCTTTCAGGTCGATGGCAGGAATGAGCAGCATGGTCGGTGTCAGAAGGTTAGGTGTTAGAGTAAAGGGTAGTCCGCCGGGGCCGGTCGTGCTTAGGGCTGCCAGTGAACGAAATTCTTGTACAGCTGAAGTCCAGCAGCAGCACTCTTTTCAGGGTGAAACTGGGTGGCGAAGATATTGTCACGCGCCACAGCGCAAGCGAACGGCGCGCCGTACACGGTCTGTCCCACCACGTGCTCGGCCAGCGCCGGCTGCGCGTAATAGCTGTGCACGAAGTAGAAATAGGCGTTGTCGGCAATGCCATCCCACATCGGGTGAGACGCCGTTTGCTGCACTTGGTTCCAGCCCATTTGCGGCACCTTGAAGCGCGAACCGTCTTCCTGCAACTGGCCGTCAAGCTGGAAGCGCACCACCTTGCCGGGCAACAGGCCGAGGCCGGCCGCATGGCCTTCCTCGCTGACATCAAACAGCATCTGTTCGCCGATGCAGACCCCCATCAGCGGCTTGCTGTTGGACGCCGCCAGCAGCGCTTCCAGCACGCCCGATTCACGCAGGCTGCGCATGCAGTCCGGCATCGCGCCCTGACCGGGCAAGACGATCCGGTCGGCACTCTCGATATCGGCCACTTCGCCCGAAATCAGCACATTGGCGTCCGGCGCCACGGCGCGCAGGGCCTGCGCGACCGAGCGCAGATTGCCCATGCCGTAATCCACCACCACAATTTTATTCATACGATATTTGAAAATATCTTAGAGGCTGCCCTTGGTCGACGGGATCGTGCCGGAGGCACGCTAGTCCAGTTCAGATGCCATGCGCAGTGCGCGGCCGAAGGCCTTGAACACCGTTTCGCACTGGTGGTGGGCATTGGTGCCGCGCAGATTGTCGATATGCAGCGTGACCAGTGCATGGTTGACGAAGCCGCGGAAGAATTCCAGCGTCAGGTCGACATCATAGGTGCCGATCATGGCGCGGGTAAACGGGATGTGGTACTCGATGCCTGGGCGGCCCGAAAAATCCAGCACTACGCGCGACAGCGCTTCGTCCAGCGGCACGTAGGCATGGCCATAACGGCGGATGCCCTTGCGGTCGCCGATGGCCTTGGCTACCGCCATGCCGAGCGTGATGCCGACATCTTCCACCGTGTGGTGGTTGTCGATGTGGATATCGCCGCTGGCTTCGACGTCGAGGTCGAACAGGCCATGGCGGGCGATCTGGTCCAGCATATGATCGAGGAAGGGCACGCCGGTGTTCAGCTTCTGCTGGCCGGTGCCGTCAAGGTTGATCGAAAC
>JBGSBQ010000471.1:0-3771 GCA_041730475.1 Sphingomonadaceae bacterium | reverse complement strand
GGGGAACTCCAGCACCAGAGCAGCATTGGCCCGACCTTTCTTTTCGGCCTTCGCAATCGGCGCCATTTCGGGCGATCCCTGGAAATTTGCGTCTGCCGCTATGGCCGCATTGATTTCAGCGGCCACCTGGTACGCAGTCCTGGCTGCGCCCGCTGTCAGGGTCAATGGCGACGCGAGCGTAATGCTGAGTTGCCCTGAAACCACGTTGAACACGTCATTGCTGGCTGCTACGATGTTGTATGGGCCGGGCAGCCCCACAGCGCGTAGAGGCATTCGCTCTTGAGTGTTGCTCCGCATCCTATACCGGCCCCAGGTCGTCCCCGGTTTTGTGATGATCTGCGTGCCCCCGTATTGGGTTGAAGAATATCCAACCTCTATCCGAGACTTGGCAAAGCGGCCATATTGGCCGCGCCGCATTCCGGCCTGAACTCCTGTGCCAGATATTACCGCCGCGTCAAGTACATCCAACCCGTACTCGTACGTCGCCCCTGGCTGTAGCGGCCCGACAGTGATCTCTAGCCCGAATGATCTGGCGGCGCCTGTCGAGGTCAATAACAGGTAACCCGTCGCATCGTCTCGGACTGCTGAGGTGCCCGCAGCATTGGTTATATTCCATCCCGGCGCCCAGGTTTGTACGTTGACCCCGCCACCGGCCAGGGTGGAACCGTCGGTACGGAACTTCGGGTTGAATACCATGTTGCGCGGCCGTGCGGCGTAGGGCGCAATTGAAGCAGCTTCGCTGGGGAACAACGTCGCAATTTTGCCCGATGCAATGTGCGTCTTGATCCTGTCGAGGAAAGCCGCAAAATTCGCATAATCCTGATCAGCGCCGATTAAATTGCCAAGGTTATAGCCGCCATTGACCCCGCCGGGGCTGCTCAACGCGTGATTCAGTATGTACGCACTGAGTCCTGGGCTGTCTGCCATTGCATCAGCCAGGGCCACGAGCTTTTCCGGCGAAGTCCACCCATTTAAAGTTAGAAACGAGGTCCGTGACCACGATGGCGTGTTTCCCTCCAGCCGTAGCGGTGACGCCTGAACTGAGTTAAGCCCTCGGTTCAGTTGGACGCCGCGGTAAACCTTGAATTGATCGTGGCCTTGCGCATGGCACGCATACCATGACGACCCAGATTCCGCAAACCCGGAGAGCGTGACCCCATTGGCGGCGGCAACGTCAACGCTGAGTTGATATTGCCGGTCGCGGATATACCGTTGCGACAGGCCCGCTTCCAGCACGCCGGGATGAATGAGCTGCCCCGGAGGACAAATAAAACGATTGACCACTGTGAGCGCCGAAGCCAATTCATCGCCGAACATGTAACTTTGAAATGACGGAGTTGCGGTTTTCCCGTTATCGCAAAGACTGAAGGTAATTCCTGCATTAGATATTGCTGCGACCGCGTTCAGAGCTGTCACCAAACCTGAAAACGTCTGCCCGCCACCGCAGTTCAGATAGGCCACGCGAACGCCATTGATGAAAACTTCTAGGTATCCGTTAGAGTTCATCACCAGCAAGAACTGCTCAACAGGCGCGACCCCGTTGATTTGCGGCATGACTGGGCCACTGAAATACAAGCCCCCGCCGCAACAAAAGAACCGCCCGTTCGTTGCGGCGGGCGATATGTCACGCGCACCGCTGATTGGCAACAGGTTGGTCGACTTTTCCAGCCCCGTCAGGCCACACCCCTCGGAAATCAGGGCCTGCCACAGGCCGCTCGCCGTGCCGTTGATTGCAGCAACGATGTCTGCGATAGTGGGGTAGCTAGAACGGGTATAGGTCGCCTCGACGCCGCCGGGGCCGGTCAGAATGATCTGCGTGGATGTTATTTGAATCGTGCCCACGCCAGCGTCGACGCGACCGATAAAGAGGCCGATGTTCAGCCGGTCCCAGGCCTGGACGTGAAAGTGCGAGTGAGACATGATTTCGACGCCGGCCGCAGCCAGCCGTCTGATCCGATCCCAGCCCATGCCATCTGCATTCACTGTCCAAATCGGGGGCGTGCGGCCGGGTGCATGGGATACATCGTTGGATGTGTTAATGGCGAGGTACGGTTTGACGCCCCGGTCGAGATACACCTGCATGTATCCGGTAGAGTTTGGCGTCATGCCTGCTGGTGTGCCGTCCGTCGAGCCCCACTTCCACGATTCGGCGTGGTCGGCACCGATCATCAGAGCAAATGCGTTGCCGGATACAGCCGCCTCCGCACCGGGGATTGAGGACGGGCTAGCGGCGATGGCAGCCGCCTGCCCGGCGGTGAGAAGCCCTATTTGAGCCAGCACGGGCTCGGCTTCGTTGTTTGTGACCAGCGACGCTTCCTGGACCGCCGAGAGGCCCATCACAATGTCATGCGCGGCGAAGTCGCCGAAGGCGCCGTTTACATCTCGCAGGATTCTGATTGACATGGTTACTCCGGTTCGCCCGGCATGGGCGAGGTATCAGTCGGCAGGGGGTCGGGTGAGACGGGCGCGGCGCGAGGCGCTGGCATCGTCAATCCGTACTCGCTCAAGAGCTTTTGTTCGCGCTGGCGTTGGCGCAGCTTGGGCCGCAGCTTGCCGCCATCGTGGAGCACGCTTTCGGCCTCGAGGGTGCTGATGTTCAGCGCCACGCGGCGCTCGGCGGCTTCAATTTCTTTCACCGGGTCGACGGCGCCCGGGCCGTCACCGATCCAGATCGCACCCAGCCAGGCGCGGCGCACCAGCGGGCTGCCGAAGTAGCCTGGGCACCGCACGTAGCCGCTGGCCACGGCCTCGTCAAGCCAGGCCTCGTAAATCGGGCCACAGAACTGGTCGACCATGCGGCTGCGGCGCACGCGGAAGTGGCGCCAGGCGTCGATCAGCGCGGCGCGGGCCGCCGTGTAGCTGCTGGTGTAGTGCTTGATCAGCACTTCATACGGGATTTCGAGCAGCATGCCGATTTGGCGGATGATGCTGGCCACGAACGGGTCGAACTGGGCGTTCGGGCGGCCCGGGTTGGCGCTGTTGATCTTTTCGCCCTTGCCGAGCTCGACGACCAGGCCGTTGCCCATCTTGCCATCCCAGCCGCCGCTGCCGTCGCCACTGCCGTTGCCGTCGAGCGCGCTGGGCTGGAGGTTGGTCTGAGCCTCGCTCTCAATGAACACGGTGAACATGCCGCTCACTACCGCGGCCATGAGTTCGGCCTCGGTGTAGCGCTCAAGCTGCTTGAGAGGCTCGATCACCGGCGCGAGCATGGGGATGCCGCGCGTCTGGCCGGGGCGCTTGCGGTCGAACAGGTGCAGCACGTTGCGGCGCCGCGTGCGGCTGCCGAAGGCGGGCACGGCCTGCCATGTGAGTTTGCTCTGCACCGCGGCACCGCTGCGCCGGTAGGGGTTGCCGCTGGCAATGTGATAGGCGGTGGGGGCGCCGTTGTCGTCGAGCGCCACGCCGGCCACCAGGCGCGGCGCGTCGGCCTTGCGGTCTGGGTTGCAAAGGCGGTCGCCCTCGATGATCTGCAGCGCGAGCTTCACCGGGCCCGGCGCCCACGCGGCCTGGGTGAGCACGCACAACACGTCTCCGCTCTCGCATTCCGCGCGCAGTGCCAGGTCTTGCAGGCCGTAGCCGTTCTGGGTGCGGGTGATGTCGCAATCTGTGCTTTCCCACCAGGCGTTGAATTTGCGCTCGGCGTCTTGCTGCCACGCGTCGGCGGCGTCGTCGTCGAGGCCAAGAAACGCGCCGTCGATGGCGCATTGCAGGCTCAGGCCGGTGCCGACGACGTGCGTGACGGTGGTATTGATGGCGCCACCGGCGACGGGC
>JBGSBQ010000470.1:0-3775 GCA_041730475.1 Sphingomonadaceae bacterium | reverse complement strand
AGCCAGACCACCCAGCAGAATGCCTCCAGTTCGGAACAGCTGGCGGCGACGGCCGAGGAAATGAGTGGCCAGGCCGAGCAGCTGCAGCAGACCATGGCGTTCTTCAAGCTCAGCGGCAGCAAGCACGCCTTCAGTTCATCCCGGCTGTAGCCCGGCGCGCGAGCGCGTCGCGCTGGCAGCCCGCGGCCCCCGATGGCGGGCAGCGGTGGCCGCCGGATGACCGAGCTGGGCGAGCCGGACGACGCCAACTTCGTCAAGTTTTAGCACGCGGTCCGTCGCGGTGCGCAGTGGGCGCAACGACGGACCGCGTATGTGCGGACTCAGGGCTTGACGAACTTCAGCGTCATGCGGTTGCTCTCGCCGATGGCCTGATATTTGGCGCGCTCCTCGTCCTTGTTGGCCAGCGTCGGCGGCAGTGCCCAGACGCCGCCTTTGTGGTCGGCCGTATCCTTAGGATTGGCGTTGATCTCGGACTTGGCGGCCAGTTTGAAGCCGACCGATTCGGCCAGCTGGATCACATAAGCTTCCGACATATAGCCGCTGCTGGCGGTGGCGTCCTGCGTCTGGCCGACCGGCAGCCGGTGCTCTTCCACGCCGAATACGCCGCCCGGCTTGAGTGCCGTGTAGGCAGCGCTAAACACATTCTTCACATTGTCCTGACCCTTGCCCATCCAGTTGTGGATGTTGCGGAAGGTCAGCACCATGTCGGCGCTGCCAGCCGGCGCGTAATCGATCTTGCGCGGTGGCGCGAACACGCCCAGCGCGACCTTGTTGTAGACCGCCGGATTGGCATTCATGCGCGCCAGGAAGCGCTCAGCGCCGCGCCGCTCACCTTCTTCCGGCGAGGCCAGTTCATTGCCGGCGGCGATCAGCTTGCCGCGTTCGCGCAGGTAGGGCGCCAGTATCTCTGTGTACCAGCCGCCGCCCGGCGCCAGTTCCACCACCGTCATGGTCGGCGTGATGCCGAAGAAATTCAGCGTTTCATACGGATGGCGGTATACATCGCGGGCCACGTTGGCCGGGGTGCGCGATGGCGCTGCCACGGCGGCGCGCAGTGCGCTGTCGTCGGCAGCGTGGGCGCCGCCCATCAGCAGGGTCGAAGCGAGGATGGCGGTCAGTGCAGATTTCATGCGTAGTCTCCAGTGTTAGGAATCGGATCACAAGCCAGCCGCGATGATCGGTCAGTCGCGTGGCGCGGTCAAGCGGATTGCGACGGACGGCGGAGCGGTATCGGGTCAGGCGGCCAGCCGCTTTTCCATGAACACGCTCATCGGGTCGTCCGGATAGTCGCCATACGGGCCCCGGCGCGTGTAGCCGGCGGCCGCATACAGCGCCAGTGCCGCCGACTGATAGGGGCCGGATTCGAGGGTCACCAGCGCGCAACCGCGAGCCTGTGCGCGCGCTTCCAGCTGCGCCAGCAGCGCGCGCGCCACGCCTAGTCCGCGGCCGGCCGGGCTGACATACATGCGTTTGAGCTCACCGAATTGCGGCGTCAGCACAATCGCCGCACAGCCGATGGCCTGCCCGCTGTCGTCACGGGCCACCGCGAACAGCACGTTGTCCTGTTGCAGCGCGGTCAGGTCCAGCGCATAGCGGCACTCGGGTGGATAGAGGCTGTCCTGATAGGTGTCCAGCGCGGCAATCAGGGCGATGACGTCGGGCTGGTCAGGCGATTCGAAGCAAACAGGCATGGCGGGTTCCGGGCAGGTTGACAGACAGCAGGCATCCATTGTGGGCCAAACCGGTCGCCGGGGAAAGCCGACGCGCAGGCCGGCGTGAACGCCGATCACACCGGACACTTGGCGGACACCCGGCGGACACTTTCCGGACACCCGGACAGCGGCCACGACTTCAACTGCATGCTGGCTATGCCCTTGCACCTATGGCATATTTATTGCCTAGCTTGTTCCCTATTCGGCCGCCACTCGCGGCCGATGACCGTAGTGCCGTGCAGGGCATGACCCTGGCCCACCGCCGTAGCGTTTTTTTTGGAGATACAATGGAACGACGTGCATTTCTCAATATCAGTAGTCTGGCCTTGGGCAGCATGCTGCTGCCCGCCTTTGGACGCGCCATCGCCGCCGAAGAGCTGCTCAAGCCAGTTGCCCTGCAATTCAAAAAGATGCTGGCCGATACCGCGATGACGGCGGCCACGCAGGCTGGCGCCTCGTACTGCGACGTGCGCGTCGGGCGCTACCTGAACCAGTTCATCACCACCCGCGACCTGAACGTCGAAAACGTCGTCAACACCGAGTCGGCCGGGGTCGGCGTGCGCGTGATCGTCAACGGCGCCTACGGCTTCGCCGCCACCAACGACATGTCGCCGGACAGCGTGGCCGGTGCTGCGCGTCAGGCCGTCGCCATCGCCAAGGCCAACGCCAAGCTGCAAACCGAACCGCTGATCATGGCGCCCGTCAAAGGCGTGGGCGAGGTGGCGTGGGCCACCCCGTACACCAAGGACTGGCGCACGGTGCCGATCAAGGAAAAGGCTGACCTGCTGATCGCCGCCAACAAGGCCGGCATGGAAGGCGGCGCCAGCTTCATGCAATCGCTGCTGTTCCAGGTCAACCAGCAGAAGTACTTCGCCTCCACCGATGGCTCCTACATCGATCAGGACCTGCACCGCCTGTGGATGCCGGTGTTCGCCACCGCCGTTGACAAGACCAGCAACAAGTTCCGCTCGCGTCAGGGTCTGTCGACGCCAGTCGGCATGGGGTATGAATATCTGGATGCCCGTCCTGAGCACAAGATCAAGGCCGCCGGTGGCATCGCCACGCTGTACACCAAATCGTATGACCTGATCGAAGACGCGCGCGCCGCCGGTGCGCAGGCCAAGTCCAAGCTGAGTGCCAAGTCGGTTGAACCGGGCAAGTACGATCTGGTGCTGTCGCCGGAACACCTGTTCCTGACCATCCACGAATCGGTTGGCCACCCGACCGAACTCGATCGCGTGCTCGGTTACGAGGCCAATTACGCCGGTACCAGTTTCGCCACGCTGGACAAATGGAAGTCGAAGAACTTCAAGTATGGCTCCGACATCGTCAACATCGTGGCCGACAAGACCACCCCCGGTTCGCTGGGTGCCGTCGGTTACGACGACGAAGGTGTGCCGTGCAAGCGCTGGGACATCATCAAGGACGGCATCCTGGTCAACTACCAGGCCACCCGCGATCAGGCCCACATCATTGGCGAGAAAGAATCGCATGGCTGCTCGTATGCCGACAACTGGAGCAGCGTGCAGTTCCAGCGCATGCCGAACGTGTCGCTGCAGCCGGGTAAAAAGCCGTTGACGCCAGATGAAATGATCAAGGACGTCAAAAAGGGCATCTACATCGTGGGCGATGGTTCGTTCTCGATCGACCAGCAGCGCTACAACTTCCAGTTTGGCGGCCAGCTGTTCTACGAAATCAAGAACGGCAAGATCGGCGCCCAGCTGGAAGACGTGGCCTATCAATCGAACACCCAGGAATTCTGGAACGCCTGCGTCGGCATCTGCGATGAGCGTGACTGGCGCATGGGTGGCTCCTTCTTCGACGGTAAAGGCCAGCCTAGTCAGGTCAGCGTCGTCTCGCATGGATCGAGCACCGCGCGCTTCAACGGCATCAACGTCATCAACACCGTCGCGAGAAACCTTGGTCAGGTACCCAGCCCAGACTCGGAACCCATCGACATCGACCGTGAGCTTCTTGCCAATGGTGAAGCTCTTGTTCCTGTGCTGATCTCGAACCTTGAACGAGCAGCTCCCGGGCTGACCGTTGACCATGGAGGTGAAACT
>JBGSBQ010000469.1:0-3776 GCA_041730475.1 Sphingomonadaceae bacterium | reverse complement strand
GCACCCCAAGCCAACTTAGCCGCTAACGCCATCAG
Source organism: Sphingomonadaceae bacterium (assembly GCA_041730475.1). Taxonomy (GTDB): domain Bacteria; phylum Pseudomonadota; class Gammaproteobacteria; order Burkholderiales; family Burkholderiaceae_D; genus Rugamonas. The sequence continues at coordinate 3,741 of JBGSBQ010000469.1, read as the reverse complement.
CACCACGCCCACCGCGCGGTCTAGCCACACCAGCTTGCCCTTGATCCATGCCAGCACATGGGTGGATGAAAACACCAGCGCCACCAGGCCAAACCACAGCAGAGATTCGCACACCAGCAGCAGCCAAATGGTGGCTGTGTCTGTGGTGCTGAGCTCTGGCGTGAGCACTTGTGACAACACCGAGCTGAAATACAGCATGGCTTTGGGATTGAGCAAGTTGGTGAGCAAACCTGTGACGAACGATTTCGCACGGGGCGCTGTTTGCGTCGCTTCTGGCAGTGCGCCCGTCGAACGCAAGCATTGAATGCCCAACCACGCTAAATATGCGGCACCCACAAAGGTCAGCACGTGCGACAAATGAGGCAACGCCGTGATGACGAGTGACAAGCCAAACGCGCACACCAGCACGTAAATACCAATCGAGGCAGCCACGCCCGCTGCCGCCCACAAACCCGCGCGTCGACCTGAAACAAGCGACATGCGGGTGACCACAGCAAAGTCAGGGCCGGGTGAAATCAAGGCCACCGCATGGATGGCCAACACCATGGCCAATGATTCCAACGTCATGCACATCTCCTAAATGAAGACATGCACTGTGCCAGAAAATAGTTACTGAGCCATGGCTTCAATAGCGATGTCGATGCGCACGTCGTCACCCACATAAGGTGCGAACTTGCCAGCGTTGAATTCGCTGCGCTTGATCACGGTGAACGCGTTGGCGCCCAAGGCTGGCTTTTTCATCAGGGCTTGCTGTTCGAGGACCAGCGCTGGATCGCAACGTCGATCAATGATGGCCGCGCCGATACCCGTGGCGTGGAACTGGAGGCCAAGCTGCCGCTGCGGGCAATGGCGCCGACCGCGCCGGCACTCGATCTGCGCGCCAGCGTCAGTCGCAACTGGTCGCGCGTCGAGTCGGTGCCGGGACCGGACAACCGGCTCGATCAGCAAACCCCGCTCAGCGCGACCGTCGGCGTGGATTATAAGAGTCCGAATGGCCAGTTCAGCACCGGCAGCAATTTCAGCTTCCGCAACGGCGGTCCGGTGCGGGTCAGCGAACAGCAGGGCGGCTATGCCTCGGTGCGGCGCGACCTCGATGTGTATGCGCTATGGAAGCTCGACCCGCAGAACCAGTTGCGGGTCGCCGTATCGAACTTGCTGGCACAGGATTACACCACCGAGAGCCAGTACAGCGATGGCGCCGGGAGTCTGAATCGCAGCTGGGTCGCCAGCGGGGAAACCCAGTTGCGCGTGACGGTGGAGCGTCGTTTTTAGGCCAACGCTTGAAGGCCAGTGCTATCATCGTTGCTATCGTTTTCCTGTCGCGGAGCCACTCTGAACCAGCCTACGCCCACCGAGCAATCGCTGCCGCCTGACGCCAGTTTGCGTCTGGCGCTGGCTGAAGTGCGCGATTTGCAGCGCACCGTGGTGGTGTTGCGCGACGAACTGGAGGCGGCGCAGCGCGAGCGCCAGCGTCAGGTACAGGATGCGCTGGCCGCCCATCATAATGAAACCCAGCAGATCAAGGACACCGTGCTGGCGTTGCGGCTGGCGCTGGAGCGCAGCGCGCAGGAGAAGGCCGACGCCTTGCAGCAGGCGGCCACCGCACACCGCACGGAACTGGCGCAGCTGCACGAAACCATCTATGCGCTGCGCAACGCGCTGGAGGGGCGCTGATGGATGGCCCGGCCGCCGATCTGGGGGGCGCTCGGGCGCGCAAGCGCGCGGCCGAGGGCGGCGCGAGTGCCGGGGCGCAGGGCCGCCGCCTGCGGCAGGTCGAGCTGCTGCTGGAAGTATCGCGCCGCATGGCGGCCTACGATACACTGGACGAAATTCTGACGGCGCTGGTCGAGGTGACGACCGAGGAGCTGGGCGCCGAGCGCGGCACGCTGTTCCTGAATGATGCCGAGACCAATGAGCTGTTTTCACGTGTCGCGCAGGGTAATATTCAGCGCGAGATCCGCTTTCTGAACCATACCGGCATCGCCGGCCACGTGTTCACCACCGGCGAGGCGGTGCTGATCGCCGATGCCTATGCCGACCCCCGCTTTAACCGCAGCGTCGATGAGCAGACCGGTTTCGTGACCCGGAATATCCTGTGCGTGCCAATCAAGACCGTCAAGGGCGAGATCATCGGCGTGTCGCAAACGCTGAACAAAAAACGCGGCAAATTCACCCGCAATGACCTGCTGCTGCTGGAGGCGCTGACGACGCAGGGCACGCTGGCGCTGCAAAGCGCGCGCTTCCTGGAGAGCATGCACAAGGTGCGGCGCCAGGAGATGGAGTTCATCGACGTGGTGTCGGAAGTGACCGCCGATATCAAACTGGGCTCGTTGCTGCAACGGGTCATGGGCGAGGCCACGCGCCTGCTCAATGCCGAGCGCTCGACGCTGTTCCTGAACGACGAGAAGACTGGCGAACTGTGGTCGGAGGTGGGGCAGGGGCTGGAGTCGCTGCAGATTCGCTTGCCGAATAGCGCCGGCATCGCGGGCGCCGTGTTCACCTCGGGCAAGACCATCAACATCCCGTATGCGTATGCGGATCTGCGCTTCAATCCTGCGTTCGACAAGCGTACCGGCTATTTCACCCGTTCTATTCTGTGCGTCCCGATCGTCAACAAGCTGGGGAAAACCATCGGCGTGACACAGGTGCTGAACAAGCGTGGCGGGCCGTTTTCGCATGAAGATGAGTCGCGCCTGCGGGCGTTTACCGCGCAGATTTCGATCGCGCTGGAAAACGCCAAGCTGTTTGCCGATGTCCAGCAGATCAAGAACTACAACGAGGCCATGCTGGAATCGATGTCGAATGGCGTGATTACGCTCGATAGCCAGCAGAAGATCGTTACCTGCAATGCGGCCGGCCTGCGCATCCTGCGCTGCGCTGCGGCCGCCATTCTGGGCCGGGCGGCGGCGGATTTCTTCGGTAGCGCCAATGCGTGGGTGCTCGACAAGCTGCATCAGGTGGCCGAGAACCAGTCGGTCGAACACCTGATGGACGCCAGTCTGCAGGTCGGCGCCGAAACGCTGTCGGTCAATTTCAGCGTGCAGCCCTTGCTGTCGGTCGAGAAGAAGCGCATCGGCTGGATGCTGATGATCGAGGATATCTCGAACGAGAAGCGGCTGCGCTCGACGATGTCGCGCTATATGGATCCCGGCATCGCCGACCAGATGGTGGCCAACGGTGCGGAAATGCTGGGCGGGACCAATGTACTGGCGACGGTGCTGTTTTCGGATATTCGCAGCTTCACCACCATCACCGAGCAACTGGGCGCACAGGGCACGGTGGCACTGCTGAACGAGTACTTCACGCTGATGGTTGACTGCATCCAGCGCGAGCAGGGCATGCTGGACAAGTTCATTGGTGACGCCATCATGGCCGCTTTCGGCATCCCGGTCGGCCACGACGACGACGCCGACCGCGCGCTGCGCTGCGCGATCGCGATGATGACGGCACTGCGCGACTGGAATCAGGGCCGCCTGCGCGACGGCAAGCCGGCCGTGGATATCGGCATCGGCCTGAATTCGGACTCGGTGGTGTCGGGGAATATCGGCTCGCGCAAGCGCATGGATTACACGATTATTGGCGATGGCGTGAATCTGGCGGCCCGGCTGGAATCGGCCTGCAAGCAATATGGCGCGCATATTCTGATCAGTGAATTTACTTATCGCGCCTTGCGCGGCACCTACCGCATGCGCGAAGTCGACATTGTGGTGGTACAGGGTAAAACCCAGCCGGTATCGATTT
>JBGSBQ010000468.1:0-3777 GCA_041730475.1 Sphingomonadaceae bacterium | reverse complement strand
ATTCAAGAGCGGCCAGTCCGATACTGCGTCAGACCCGTCTTTCATCGCCTCCGTTTCCCGGTTCGGGCTCGCCACCGACCCCGAATCCAGATGGTCCCGCCCGATGACAATCGGTGCCTTCAACTCGCCCGAGGCGACCATCTCGTTGAACATCAGCCCCGCCCGGTGTCGGTCACCCAGCCCGATCCAGCAGATGCGGGCGGGCAGGCCCTGAAACGCGATGCGATCCGCCGCCATATCCAGCCAACGGTGCAGGCCCTTGTTTTCGGGGAAAAGCTTTTTCATCGCCGCATCGGTCTTGGCGATATCTTCCGGATCGCCCGACAGCGCCACCCAGCGGAACGGGCCGATGCCGCGACAGAACAGCGGGCGGATATAGGCCGGCACGAAGCCGGGGAAGTCGAACGCATTCTGCACGCCCTGATCGAACGCCACCTGACGGATGTTGTTACCGTAATCGACCACCTTGGCGCCCAGCGTCTGGAACTCCAGCATGGCGCTGACGTGGGCGGCGCAGGATTCGGCGGCAGCGGCGGTCAGGCTGGCGTGACGCGCCGGGTCCTGCTGCACCGCCTTCCATTCGGCCACACTCCAGCCGCGCGGCAGGTAGCCGTTGATCAGATCATGGGCCGAGGTCTGGTCGGTCACCATATCCGGCACCAGCCCACCGGCCTTGGCACGCTGCGCCAGTTCCGGCAGCACGTCGGCCGCATTGCCGAGCAGGCCGATCGAGATCGCCTCGCCACGCGCCGTATGGTGTTTGATCAGTTCCAGCGCTTCATCGATGCTGGCGGCCTGTTTGTCCAGATAGCGGGTGCGCAGGCGGAAGTCGATGCTGCTCTGCTGGCACTCGATGTTCAGCGACACGGCACCGGCCATGGTCGCCGCCAGCGGCTGCGCGCCGCCCATGCCCCCGAGACCGGCGGTCAGGATCCAGCGCCCCTTCATGTCGCCGCCGAAATGCTGGCGCCCGGCTTCGGCAAAGGTTTCGTAGGTACCCTGCACGATGCCCTGGGTGCCGATGTATATCCACGAGCCGGCCGTCATCTGGCCATACATGAACAGGCCCTTGCGATCGAGTTCATTGAAGTGTTCCCAGTTGGCCCACTTCGGCACCAGATTGGAATTGGCGATCAGCACGCGCGGTGCATCTTCGTGGGTCTGGAACACGCCGACCGGTTTGCCGGACTGGATCAACAGCGTCTGGTTGTCTTCCAGCTCGCGCAGCGAGGCCAGGATCTGGTCAAAACATTCCCAGTTGCGGGCAGCGCGGCCGATGCCGCCGTACACCACCAGATGCTTAGGATTTTCCGCCACTTCCTTGTCCAGATTGTTCTGGATCATGCGGTAGGCCGCTTCGGCACCCCAGCTCTTGCACACGCGCTCAGGACCGCGCGGGGCGCGGATGTCGCGGCTGGCGTCAAAACGGGGATCGTGGTCCAGTTGGCTCGATGGGGTGGTCATGGTGGCTGCTCCTGAAGTGGTTGGGACCGGCCGGGCGCGACAAAGTTCGCACCCACCCGGCGCATCTTCCAAGCATAGGTTGTCTATACAACCAAGTCAACCGAATTTTTCAGCCACCCGGCGCACAGCCCTGCTACTGCTTGTTATCCACCTGTTTATACACCTGTTTGCCCGCGACCCAGGTTTGCAGCACTGTTGTTTTTCCGATATCAGCAGCGGGGATGGCAAACAGGTCACGGTCGATCAGGATGAAGTCGGCCCACTTGCCCGGCTCCAGCGAACCCAGGGTCTTTTCCTGATGGCCGGCGTAGGCCGCATCCAGCGTGAAGCAGCGGAACGCCTCGGTCAGCGTCATGGCCTGATTTTTATACCAGCCGCCTTCCGGCACGCCCGCATTGTTCTGGCGCGTGACGGCCGCATGCAAGCCCTCGAACGGGTTCGGCGACTCGACCGGGAAGTCGGAGCCGCAAGCGATCTTCGAGCCCTGCTTCAGGAAAGTGCGCCACGCATACGCGCTCTGAATCCGCTGCGGGCCGACGCGCTGCTCGGCCATGTTCTGGTCCGAGGTGGCGTGAGTCGGCTGCATCGACGGAATCACGCCCAGCGTCTTGAAGCGCGGGATGTCGTCCGGCGTCACCACCTGCGCATGTTCGATGCGGTGGCGCAGCGCGCCGCTGTGGTATTTGGCGATCAGGTCACGGAAGCCATCAAGGATCTGATGGTTGCCGGCGTCGCCAATCGCATGCACGTTGACCTGATAGCCGGCCTTCATCGCCTTCTCCATCTTGGCGCGGATCTCGGCGTCCGGATAGAACAGCAGGCCCTTGGTGGAAGGCATATCGCTGTACGGCGCCAGCAAGGCCGCGCCACGGCTACCCAACGCGCCGTCCGAATACAGCTTGACGGCGGCCAGCGCATAGCTGTCGCTGGCGTAGGATTTCAGCGGGCCGTTCTTGGCCAGCGCATCAAAGTCGTCGGTGGTATCGCCGATCATCGCGTAGACGCGGGTGGTCAGCTTGCCGTGGTCGGCATAGTCGCGGTACAGCTGGTCCTGCTTCACGGTGACGCCCGCATCGTGCACGCTGGTCAGGCCGACCGACGCCAGCCACGCCAGCGCGCTATCGAGCATGGCGCGTCCATCGGCCTCGGTGGATGGCGGCACCACGCGCTTCAGCAGCGCCATTGCGCTATCGACCAGCACGCCGCTTGGATTGCCGGCCGCATCGCGCTCAATCTTGCCGCCGGCCGGATCGGGCGTATCGCGCGTGATGCCGGCCAGTTGCAGTGCCTTGCTGTTGGCCCAGATCGCGTGACCATCAACGCGCGACATCAGTGCCGGACGGTCGCTGACCACGGCATCCAGTTCCGCTGCCGTCGGGAAGCGCCCCAGCTTCCAGATCTCCTGATTCCAGCCACGCCCGAACACCCACGGGCTATTCGGATGGGCCTTGGCAAAGCTGTCGATCGCCTTCAGCGCGCCCTCCAGCGTCGCCGGCGTAAACAGTTCCACGCTGGTGGCCAGTTCGCCCAGACCGAACACGTGACCGTGTGCGTCGATCAATCCCGGCAGCAGGGTCTTGCCCTGCGCATCGATATGCTGCGCCTTCGGCACCTTGGCCGCCACGCTTTTCTCGCTGCCGACGGCGATGATCTTGCCGTGGTCGTCGTAGGCCAGCGCGGTGAAGCGCTGCAGCTTGCCGGATGCGGTCAGCGTGTAGCCGTTGGCATGGTCGACGATGGTGGCGGCTTGCGCCAGCGGCAGTGCGGCCAGAACGGCCAGTGTCATCAGGGTCAGGCGCATCAGGACTCTCCTTCAGGATAGGGGGCAAGCTCAGAGTGTATCCAAGTTCCGCGTGCCCACCAAGCTAGAAGATGCCCTGCAGCGACACCGACAACAGGCGCGCATCGCCGAAGAAAGGATAGGGATAGCGTGACTGGTCATGACTGATGTCATATTGCAGCTTCAGCGCGGTGTTCTTGCGGAAGTCCCAGCGCAGCGACAGGTAGCGCGTGTTGCGCGCTTCGACCGGTTCGGCCACCGTACGGTAGCGCGAATAGGTCAGCATCGGCGTCCATGCGCCGAACTGGTAACCGGCGCCGAACAGCGCATAGTGATAGACATTGTTGATGCCACGGGCGCGGTCGACCTGTTGGTAGCGGTCCAGCTCCGATTTCAGCAGCCAGTCGCGGTAATCCAGATTCACCGACAGGCCGGCGATGCGGGTCTGCTGGCCATCGACCAGCGTGACGCCGCCGGCCGCGCCGTCCGGCCACGTGGTGTCGTTGTATCGCATCAGCATGGCGCGTACGTCG
>JBGSBQ010000467.1:0-3782 GCA_041730475.1 Sphingomonadaceae bacterium | reverse complement strand
AGGGCCAGCACTACCTGATGCGGGCCGGCGTTGTTTAACAATTGCCGGACCAGTGCCACGATGGCGGCGGCGGGCCCGGACGGCCCGCGCTGGCAGGCCTGAAGATCAATAACGATACGCATGGGTTTATTCTTCCGGGGTAGGGCGGGCCGGCTGCAGCACGGCCAGTGCGCGGCGGGTGGCGGCGCTCAGGTCGCGCAGTTCGGGCGCCACGCTCTGCTGGCGGGCGGCCGCTTGCACTGGCGGTGGGGTTTGCTTGGCACGGGCCACCAGCTCGGTGACCTTGGCGTCCAGCCCCGGCACCTTGGCCAGTCGCGGCAAAATCAGGCGGCGCAGCGCTTCCTGTTTGGTCAGCCAGCTGACCGTGCGGCGCAGCAGGCTGCGGCTGCCGTTCAGCAGCCACTGGCGGCTGCGCTGCAGGCCGGTGACGCTGGCACGCAATGGCCGCGTGATGCGCCACGAGGTGCTGGCATAGGTGGCCAGCAGGCGCTGTTCCAGATCTTGCGCCCAGGCGCTGGCCTGTACGCCCGCGTCGATCGCGGCGGCGCGTTCGGCATTCAGCTCGGCAGCCAGCACCCGGCCCCGTTCAATATCGGCATGGGCGGCCTGCAACTGGTGCGCACTGGCGGCCAGCGCGCTTTCGCTGGCGGCCAGCTGGGCTGCGGTGCTGGCCAGATGGGCACGCACGGCCTCGGTTTCAGCTTCGGCCACTTGCTGGCGTGCCTGTGCATCCCAGCTGTCCTGCGCAGCCTGGGTGGCACGCTGCTCGGCGTCCTCACCGTGGGCCCACGCTTGCACCAGTGCGCCCGGCAGGTAATCGTCGAACACATTCGGCTGCAGTTGCAGCGCGTCCAGCAGCTCGGCGTGCTCGTCGGCCACGTAGTAGCGGTTCAGGCCGTCGAAATAGGCGTAGCGATAGCCTTGCGTCGTGACCAGATGTTCCCAGCTGTCGTGGTTGGTGACGCGACTATTCGGCAAGGTCGCTTCGATCACCAGCACCCATGGGCGCCAGCGTTGCCAGTCCATGCCGCGCAGCACTTCGCCCTCGAAACCTTCGACATCGACTTTCAGGAAATGGATCTCACCCTGCACGTGCTCGGCGCAGATGGCGCTCAGCGTGCGCAGCGGCACTTGCAGTTCGGCCAGTTCATAGCCTTCGGCGCGGTGCGCGGCGGCGACCTGCTGGTCGGTCGAGGCCCAGCCATTCACCGACGGTACGTCGAACAGCGTGATGCTGGCTTCGGTCGCGCCGGCCGCTACGGCCAGATTGATGTCGCGCGGGCGCTGCGTCAGGAAGGCCTGATGGAACGACGGCAGTGGTTCAATATTGATGCCACTCCAGCCGGCGTCATAAAACGCCTTGGTCACCGAGTGCAGCACCGGATCGTTGGCGCCGACGTCGATGTAGAAGCCGTTGCGGAGGTGGCCGAGGGCGCGCCACAGCAGCACGTCCTCGCCATTCTGGGCGTAAGTGATAAAACTCATGGGCGGGCGATGGTAATGGTAGGGTCGAGCCAGGCGCTGCCCTCGAAGTGCGGCCGCCGCATATTCACGACGGTGAACACCAGCGCGAGGTCGCGCCACTCGTAATTGTTGACCAGATGGGTGTCGGTACTGACCAGCGCGGTCGCCACTGAATAGCTGCCGGCGCCGAGGTTCAGCGGGAAGTCGAAACGGTAGACCAGCTGCTCGCCGGGCCTGACGTCCAGCTCCGGGCGCTGCTGCAGGTCGGTGTTGGTGCCGTACATGGTGTTGCCGAGCCGGTCCTTGATCATGTAGCCAAGCACCAGACGCGGAATCGCGGCGCGCGCCTGCACCGTCACTTGCAGCGTGACAGGGGCGCCGACGTCGACCACTTCGACCACCGCGCCACTGGCGTCGAGCAGGGCGATATCGGTCACCGTCGCTTCGCCGGTGCCGGACACGGTCTGGGTCTTGCCGCCAGTCTCGCCGGTGTGGACTTTGGCGTTGTCGCGTTCGGCCAGCAGGGCATTGTAGTAATCCATGATTTCTTCCGGCGCACCTTCGCGCACCAGACGGCCGCCGTCGAGCAGCAGCGCGCGGTCGCACACCGACTGGATTGCCTGCTTGTCGTGCGAGACCAGCAGCAGCGTGGTGCCCTCGCGGCGGAACTGGCGGATCCGTTCAAAGCTCTTGTGCTGGAACCACGCATCGCCGACCGACAGCGCTTCGTCGACGATCAGGATGTCGGGACGGCGCGCGGTGGCCACGCTGAACGCCAGCCGCATCTGCATGCCGCTCGAATACACCCGCACCGGCTGGTCGATATAGTCGCCGATGTCGGCGAACGCTTCGATCTCCGGCATCAGCGCCTCGATCTCGGGCACCGACAGGCCGATCAGCTGGCCTGCCATCAGCACGTTCTGGCGGCCGCTGAAATCGGGGTGGAAGCCCATGCCCAGTTCCAGTAGCGCGGCCACGCGGCCCTGCATGGCGACGCCGCCCGTGGTGGGCTGGGTGGTACCGGTGATCAGCTTCAGCAGCGTGCTCTTGCCGGCGCCGTTGATGCCGATCAGGCCCACCGATTCGCCGGGCGCAACCTGGAAGCTGATGTCGCGCAGCAGCCATTTCAGCTTGTGGCGCGGGGCACGCCACGGCAGCAGCCATTCGGTCAGGCGGGCACTGCGGGTCGGATATTGTTTATAGGCCTTGCCCAGGCCAACGACTTGTATGCTGCCCATCAGAGTTCATCCACCATTTCGCCGGCCCGGCGTCGGAATAAATACAGGCCCAGCGCGCACAGCACGATGGCCAGCAGCAGCGCTGGTGTCAGTGCGCTCCAGTCGGGCGCGCGGCCATGCACCAGGATGGTCTGGTAGGCGGCCACGATGGGCGCCATCGGATTCCAGGCCAGCAGCGGCCGCACTTCCTCGGGCAGGATGGTGGCCGAATACACGATGGGCGTGAACCAGAACCAGAATTGCAGGAAGATCGTGTAAAACTGGCCGACGTCGCGGAAGAATACATTCAGCACCCCCAGCACCAGGCCGATGCCGGCCGCCAGTGCGATCTGCAACAACAGCACCGGCACGATGGCGGCGAAGATCCAGCCGGGGAAGTTGCCGGACACCACCAGGAACAGCGTGAACAGGCCGAAGATGATGGCAAAGTTCAGCAGCGCATTGCAGATGACGATCAGCGGCAGGCAGACGCGCGGGAAGCTGATTTTTTTTAGCAGATTGGCCTGGTCGATGAACATGGTCTGGGCCCGGCCCGTGATCTCGGCGAACAGGCCCCAGGTCAGGATGCCGGCGCACAGGTAGATGCTGTAGGCGTAGGGACCCTCAGCACCGGGCAGCTTGCTGCGCATGACCTGGGCGAAGATGACCGTATACACCACGATCATGGCGAGCGGATTCAGCACGGTCCAGGCCGCGCCGAGGATGGCATTCCCGTATTTCGACTGGAATTCGCGCTTGACGCTGCCGAGGATATAGCCGCGGAAGTGCCACACGCCGCGCAACATGGCGAGCGCCATTACGGGGCCGGTGCGCGCGGCACCATGGAGAGGGAAAAACAGGCAGTCATCATCGATCGCAAGGGAGGAAGAGCGGCCGCAACTGCGGCTAGCAAAAGGGCGATTATACCCGAGGCCTTGTTATGCTAGTAACACAGTTACAGCTTGTCACACCCGGGGGGGGGCGGGGGGGGCGGGGGCGCGCCCCCCCCCCAGCGGCGCCGCGACAGCGCATAAGGGCGAGCCCCCCCCCCCCCCCCCCCGGCGCGCGGAGGGGAGACAGCACGATCTGGAGGGGGGCGGG
>JBGSBQ010000466.1:0-3786 GCA_041730475.1 Sphingomonadaceae bacterium | reverse complement strand
TCATGCAGCGAGAGACAAAGGACTGAGTAGTTGCTACACAGCACTCAGTTTATGAGTCAATACTTCATAAGTAAAGTATTTATTTTTAGGGGTATTCCCGGATGATGGCGTGCACCAAACTGGCCATTGCTGCGGTGCACCAATACGCTGCAAACCCGCGTCAGGTATGGATATGGGGAGAAACCACACCATCGACGCGAAAGCCTTACGCAGCAAGGGTTGTGCGCTTTTTTACAGGGAGTTGCGCCACGCAAAGGCCACCACTACTGCGCTTGCAGCAGCTGCAAAACGCCACACTTTGGTGCTTAAAAATATTTGAAATTAATCGGACAAAAGTGCTGCATCCAGCACTTCCACCCAGTGTTTTACCGGCGTCGCGGTGCCACTTTGCAGATGGGTGATACAGCCGATGTTAGCCGACAGAATGGCCTTGCACTTCGTACTCCAGTTCCTGATCCATTTCCAGCTGGCTCCAGACCCGGTGCACGCGCTCCAGTGGCTTCTTCAGCGGCTCCGGCACCACCTTGCGCAGCAGGCGCAGGTCGGCGTGGGTCAGGTCGGCCGAATACATCTTGCGCGCGCGCGACACCATGTTGTGGGCCTCGTCGACCAGCACGCTGACCTTCCACTGATTCATTTGCGTCAGGCTGTGCAGCATGGCGCTCAGGTCGAAATAGTAGTTGTAATCGCCGATGACGACGTCGCACCAGCGCGCCATCTCGCTGCTCAAATAATACGGGCACACCTGATGTGCCAGCGCGACTTCGCGCAGCGTCGACTGGTCGAGGACGGGCGCCAGCAGCGCCGCGCTGCGGGCTGCCGGCAAGCGGTCGTAAAAGCCGCGCGCCAGCGGGCAGGAGTCGCCATGGCAGGCCTTGTCCGGGTATTCGCAGGCGCTGCCCTTGGCCACCAGTTCCAGCGTGCGCAGCGGCAGTAGCGGCTGTTCGCTGCGGTCGGCGCGGATGATGCGGATCGCATCCAGTGCCATCTGCCGGCCCGAGGTTTTGGCAGCCAGGAAGAACACCTTGTCCAGCTGGTGCTGGGCGCTCGCCTTCAGCAGCGGGAACAGGCTGCCGACGGTCTTGCCGATGCCGGTCGGCGCCTGCGCCAGCAGACAGCAGCCGCGGTTGCTGGCCTTGTACATGGCTTCCGCCAGCTGGCGCTGGCCGGGGCGGAACGAGGCGTGCGGGAAGGGCATGGCGGCCAGCGCGGCATCGCGCGCGCTGCGGTGCGCCAGTTCCTGTTCGGCCCAATACAGGAACAGATCGCACTGGGCGCGGAAAAACGATTGCAGCGCAAAGGCCTCGTGCTCCTCGCGCAGCACGGTTTCCTTCTGGCTGCCGATATCAAAGTAGACCAATGCCAGCTTGATGCTGTCGATGCCGCGTGCGGCGCACAGCAGGTAGCCGTAGACCTTCAGCTGGGCCCAGTGCAGGGCGCGGTGATTGGCTGGCATGGTGCTCAAGTCGCCCTTGTAGGTCTTGATTTCTTCCAGCTGGTTGCGGCGCGGGTCGTAGCCGTCGGCGCGGCCGCGCACCAGCAGCGCGCCATGTTCGCCGGACAGGCTGATCTCCGTTTCATACTCGTCGCTGCGGCGGCCGGCCACCACGCCGTGGCCAGCGATGCCTTCTTGCGCAGTGGGCGAGGGCGTGAAGCGCAGATCGAGGTCGCCGCTCTTGGCGGTGAATTCGCACAGCGCCCGCACGGCCACTGTGTACAGCGGCCGGTTCACGTCGTCCATTGCAGATAGCAGACCGTGACCGGCATCTGGTGGGTAGCACAGTAATCGATCCAGCGCAGCTGGTTGTCCTGCAGGCGGTCGCCCGGGCCTTTGACTTCGATCATCGTGTAGCGCCGTTCGGCCGGCCAGAACTGAATCAGGTCAGGGAAGCCGCTGCGGTTGGCCTTGATGTCCAGCAGGATGCGCTCAAACGCGTGCCGCAGGTGCGCGGCCGGGATGCAGTCGAGCGCCAGTTGCAGCAGCTCGGTATCGAGCGCTTCCCAGTACACGAAGGGCGATTGCAGGTTAAATTTGGCCGCGTAATTGGCCAGGATGGTGGCGCGATAGGCCTCGCTGTCGAGCTGCCCCAGACAGGCCGCGAACTGGCGCGCCCGGCGGCGCTGGAAGTCGGCGCTGTGCAGGTCGGCCGGGCCGCGGTGGAAGGGGTGGAAGAAGGCGCCGGGGATGGCGCAGAACACGGCGTCCCAGCACAGCAGACCAAACAAGGAATTGATCAGCGCATTCTCGACGTAGTAGACCGGCGCCTGCTCACTGTGCAGGTGCGCGCGCACCACCCATTCGACCGCGCTGGGGATGGCTGGCGGCGGCAGGCTCAGGTCGATACGAGCCGGCTGCACGGCGGCCACGGTGCTGGGTCGTAATTGCCCCAGCTTGCGCGCCAGCCGCGGCGCGATGCGCAGCAACTGCTGCCGCTCCGCTTCGCTTTCCGGCTGCTGCTGCGCCACTTGCAGCAGCGCGAAGGCGGCGCCGGGCTGCTCATCTTTTTCCAGCACGCGGATGGCGCGGGCGCGCGCGCCGGGATAGTCGCTGGCCACATACAGCGCATGCGCCGGGCCCCAGTCCTGCTGCTTTTCAAGCTGCTGGGCGAACTGGAACAGCAGCTTGGCGCGCCGGCTCAGCAGCCACTCATTGTCGGCCGCGCAGGGTGGCAGGTCGGCCAGCACCTCTGCCAGCGGTTCGCCTTCGGCAAAACGTTCGCGGCAGCGTTGCAGCGCCAGATAGTCGTCGATGTCGCGGCGGCTGCGGAAGCCACGCGCCGCTGGCGAGAATTCGACCTTCTCATATTGGTAGATGCCGAGGTCGGACAGTACGAATTCGGTCCAGTCCTGATGCGCGTTGCCGAAGAAGATCAGGCGCAGCCGGTCGCACAGCGGCTGCACCAGAATCCGGTAAGCGTGGTCGCCGGAGTCCGGGTACCACACCGAGTAGCGGTGGGCGGCGTCATACTGTGGCCGCAGCGCTTCCAGCTGCTCGGCCTTGCGCAGATTGCGCAGGCCGCGCTGCTCACCTTGTCCCAGCTTGAAGATCTGCGCCACTTCCGGCTTTTGCAGTAACTCGAACAGTTCGTCGAGGCTCAGCGCCGGATCGGCATCGATCAGGCCCAGTTCGGCCAGCGGCAGGGCGGCGGCGTGGGTGTTGCCGATTTCGGCATACACCAGCTTGCTGGCCCGGAACAGCGTGCCCTTGCGCATCACCATGCGCGCCAGCAGCGCCCGTGCCGGCTGCGGCAGGGTGGGGAAGGCGGCGAGGAAGGCGCGCTCCTCCTCGTCCAGCAAATCGTCGTAGCGGGAGGCAATCCAGGACAGTACTTGCTGGAAGTTGTCGAGGTAGTACAGCGGGTTGGGCAGGACTTTAATCATTACGGGAAGCTGTGTTTATGTACAGTGTATCCCTTCCGCCCGCGCTTGCCCAGCGTTTTCCGTGTCAGTGGTCTTCGCCCGGCGGCAGACGCAGCCGGCCCGCGTTGCCGCCGTCTGCTGCGGCGCATGGATTCCCGCCTGCGCGGGAATGACGATTTAGCGCTGATTCGGGCTGGCCTGCAGTGATGCCGCGTAGGTGCCGGCGTGACCAAGTCGAGACAGATTCCGGGCAAAAGACGAAAAAAAAGCCGCGCTGGGCGCGGCTGCTGCGGTCACTGGACGGGGTGTCCGCTTACTTTTTGGCGCTTTTGGCGCTGGCGGCCTTGACGGCCGGGTTTTGCTCGACGATGGCGTTGGCCTTGGCGATCTGGGCTTCGACCGCTTGCACCGCCTGCTTGGTGGCCT
>JBGSBQ010000465.1:0-3789 GCA_041730475.1 Sphingomonadaceae bacterium | reverse complement strand
GCCGGGGTGCGCGGGGTGGCGCTGGTGGTGATCACGTTTTCGCGGCCATCTTGGCTGAAACCGCCGTTGCCATTGTCGAGCAGCAGGCCGACAGCCGGGGCTAATATGCCGGGGCCGGCCCGGCCTTGGCGCCGGCGCATGACCTGCTGCTCGACAATGGCATCGGCGGTTTCAGCCAAGATGGCCGCGAATACGTGATCACCACCAGCGCCACCCAGCGCACCCCGGCGCCGTGGAGCAATGTGCTGGCCAACCCGCAGTTCGGCAGCGTGATCTCGGAAAGCGGTCAGGCCTACACCTGGCACGAGAACGCGCACGAATTCCGCTTGACGCCGTGGCACAACGATCCGGTCAGCGACGCCAGCGGCGAAGCGTTTTATTTGCGCGACGAACAGAGCGGCCTGTTCTGGTCGCCGTCCGCGCTGCCGGCCCGTGGCAGCGGCGATTACATCACCCGGCATGGCTTCGGCTACAGCGTGTTCGAGCATACCGAGGGCGGCATCCATAGCAGCATGACCACCTTCGTCGCGCTCGATGCGCCGCTCAAGTACACGGTGCTGACGGTGCGCAATGACAGTCCGGTGGCGCGGCGCCTGTCGGTCACCGGCTATGTCGAATGGGTGCTGGGCGACATGCGCGCCAAGTCCGGCATGCACATCCTGACCGAGATCGACCCGGTCAGCGGCGCACTGTTTGCCAAGAATCCGTACAACACCGAGTTCCATGGCCGCGTGGCCTTCTTCAATACCGATGCGGCGCAGCGCAGCATCAGTGCCGACCGTACCGAATTCCTCGGCCGCAATGGCACGCTGGCGGCACCGGCGGCGCTGCGGCGCCAGCGTCTGTCGGGCAAGGTCGGCGCCGGCCTCGACGCCTGCGGCGCGATCCAGGTCCCGTTCGAGCTGTTGCCGGGCCAGCAGCGCGAGATCGTGTTCGTGCTGGGCGTGGGCGGGCGCCGCAATGCCGATGCCAGCAGCCTGGTGCAGCAGCACCGCAGCGCCGGCGCTGCCCATGAGGCGCTGGCCGCCGTGCACGCGTTCTGGGCCACGACGCTGGATGCGGTGCAGATCAGTACGCCCGACGCGACGCTGGATGTGCTGGCCAATGGCTGGCTGATGTACCAGACCATCGCCTGCCGCCTGTGGGCGCGCAGCGGCTACTACCAGTCGGGCGGCGCGTTTGGCTTCCGCGACCAGTTGCAGGATGCCATGGCGGTGGTGCACACGGCGCCGCAGTTGTTGCGCGAGCAGCTGCTGCTGTGCGCGGCGCACCAGTTTGTCGAAGGCGATGTGCAGCACTGGTGGCATCCGCCGTCGGACCGGGGCGTGCGCACCCATTGCTCGGACGATTATCTGTGGCTGCCGCTGGCGGCGGCGCGCTATGTCGCCAGTACCGGCGACACGGGCGTGCTGGAGCAGTCAGTGGCCTTCATCGAAGGGCGTGCCGTCAAGCCGGACGAGGATTCCTATTACGATTTACCGGCCCGTTCGGCCGTCAGCGCCAGCCTGTATGAGCACTGCGTGCGCGCGATCCGCCACGGGCTGCGGGTCGGCGCGCACGGCTTGCCGCTGATCGGCTCGTGCGACTGGAACGATGGCATGGACAAGGTCGGCGAGCATGGCCAGGGCGAGAGCGTGTGGCTGGCCTTCTTCCTGGGCGAGGTATTGCAGCGCTTTGCCGAACTGGCGCAGCAGCGCGGCGACGCCAGTTTTGCCAGCGAGTGCCTGCGCCAGGCGCGCCAGCTGGGCGTCAGCGTCGAGCAGCATGGCTGGGATGGCGCGTGGTACCGGCGCGCCTATTTCGATGATGGCACGCCGCTGGGCTCGGCCGACAACGCGGAATGCCAGATTGATTCAATTTCGCAGAGCTGGGGTGTGTTGTCCGGTCTGGCCGATCCGCTGCGGGTGCGCGGCGCGATGCAGCAGGTCAACCAGCGGCTGGTGCGGCGCGACGCCGGCCTGATCCAGCTGCTCGACCCGCCGTTCGACAAGGCCGGGCCCAACCCCGGCTATATCCGCGGCTATGTGCCGGGCGTGCGCGAGAATGGCGGCCAGTACACCCATGCCGCGATCTGGACCGCGATGGCCTTCGCCCACCTCGGCGAGACCGAACTGGCGTGGGAGCTGACGCGCATGATCAATCCGCTGCAGCATGGCGCCAGCCCGGAAGGCTGCGCGCGCTACAAGGTGGAGCCGTATGTGGTGACAGCCGATGTGTATGCGGTGGCGCCCCATGTCGGGCGCGGTGGCTGGAGCTGGTACACGGGTTCGTCGGGCTGGATGTACCGGTTGATCCTCGAATCGCTGCTGGGGCTGACGCGCACGGCGACGGCGCTGACGCTGGCCCCGCAATTGCCAGCCGACTGGCCGGGGTTTGCGCTGGCTTACCGCTATGGCCAGACGGCGTACCAGATCCGGGTCCGCCGCGCGGCCGGTGCGGCGCGCTGGACGCTCGACGGCGTGCCGCAGGACGGCCTGCAGATCCGCTTGCTGGACTGCGGTGGCAGTCCGCAGGTCGAGTACTTTATGGGGGCGGCAGCGCCTTGACCTTGATGCTTTGCCAGGGCGATGGCTTACGGCGGCGTGCGCTGAACAGCATTACCAACGCCGTCGCCGTCAGCAGCAGCTGGTAGGGTTCCGGTTCGGCCGCGCCGGGCGCTGCGGCTGCTGCGGCGCTGCTGATCTGCAGCAGCAGCGCCACGCGGGCCCACCCGGCAATACTCAGCTTTATCATTATTTGCGTCAATATAAAAAATACAATAATAATGATTGTAGCTGAATTTTGCCGCATTGCACAATAAAAGTGACTCGGCTGCCAGCGCTGCTTACAGCATGCCGCTGCCCATTCCTAGCAGCGTGGCCACGCCCAGCACCGCAAACACGGCGGCGGCGATGCCATGCACCAGTTTCAGCGAGACCCGGTTGGCGATCCGTTCGCCCAGATAGACGGCCGGCACATTGGCCAGCATCATGCCGAACGTGGTGCCGGCCACCACCGCCAGCAGGCTGTGGTAACGGGCCGCCAGCGCGACCGTGGCGACCTGGGTCTTGTCGCCCATTTCGGCCACGAAGAAGGCGATCAGCGTGGTCAGGAACACACCGTATTTGGCCAGCGGCGTGTCGTCCTCATCAATCTGGTCGGGAATCAGGGTCCAGCCGGCCATGGCGAGGAAGGACAGGCCCAGCACCCAGCGCAGGATGTCCGGCCCCATCAGGCCGGTGATCCAGCTGCCGACGGCGGCGGCGAAGGCGTGATTGGCGATGGTGGCGACGAAAATCGCGGCCACGATGGGCAGCGGACGGCGGAACTTGGCGGCCAGGCAGAATGCCAGCAGCTGGGTTTTATCGCCGATTTCAGCGAGGGCAACGATGCCGGTCGAGACGAGGAAAGCTTCCATGGGATGATATGAGTTACGTGGGCCGGACAGTTAACCAATGATCCAGGGGCGACTCCGGCCCAGCATGGCCGCCCTGTGGATCATGGTCTCGTCAAGTTATTCAACCACCTGTACCACGGTCTGCGGACCGATGATGTTGACACAGGTTCCACCCCGGGCGGCGTGGACGACTACTCCCCATAACAGCCGCCATGATAGCACACGGCGCCGCTATACTAGCCGACTGACCGCTTTCCCGAGAATTCCGATGACCCTCCTGACTACCGTGTGGGGGGTGGGCGCGGGGCGCCCCCCGGGGCGCCCCCACGGGGGGGGGGGGGGGGGGGGGGGTTTGGGGGGAGCGGGGGGGGGGGGGGGTTATGGGGGGCGGGGGGGGACGAGGGGGGGGGGTT
>JBGSBQ010000464.1:0-3792 GCA_041730475.1 Sphingomonadaceae bacterium | reverse complement strand
ATGCAGTACTGGTTCCCCGGCAGTCCGGCCTGGCTGTGGATTGCGGTGTTCTCGGCCTGTCTGGTGCTGGTCAACGCGCTCAGTGTCAATATTTTTGGCAGCGTCGAGTACCTGTTCTCGACCATCAAGATCGGCGCCATTGTCGCCTTCATCCTGGTCGGCGCGTGGCTGGTGTATGCGGCACCGGCGGCCGGGCCGGTCGGCTTCAAGAACTACTGGCAGCACGGCGGCTTCTTCCCGCATGGCGGCATGGGCATGTGGACCGGGGTGATCGTGTCGATCTTCAGCTATCTCGGCATCGAGATGGTGGCGGTGGCGGCCGGCGAGGCGCGCGACCCGGAACGCGCCATCACCAGCGCCTTCCGCGCTGCGATGCTGCGGCTGGTGGTGTTCTACATGCTGACGCTGGGGCTGATGCTGGCCATCGTGCCATGGACGGCGGCCGGCAACGGCGCCAGTCCCTTCGTGATGGCGATGGAGGCGCTGCATGTGCCCGGCGCGGCGGGCTTGATCAACTTTGTGATTCTGGTGGCGGCGCTGTCGGCCATGAACAGCCAGCTGTACATCACCACCCGCACCATGTTCAGTCTGGCGCGTGCCGGGCAAGCGCCGGCCCGCTTCGGCACTCTTAGCCAGCGCGGCGTACCGCTGTGGGCGCTGTCGCTGTCGTGTGTCGGCATCGGGCTGGCGACGGTGCTCAGCGTGTTGTATCCGCAAGGCTCGTTCATGCTGATGATGGCGATCTCGATGTTCGGCGCCATGTTCACATGGCTGATGATCTTCGTCACTCACTACTGCTTCCGGCGCCGCTGGACTCGCGAAGGCCAGCCGCCGCTGCGCTTCCGCATGTGGGGCTTCCCCGGCCTGACGCTGCTGGGCGCCGCACTAATGCTGGCCATCATGGCCACCACCGCTTTCACCAAAGAGTTCGAGATGACGCTGCTGACCGGCGTGCCCTTCATGCTGGCACTCAGCGCGCTGTACTGGTTCTGGTACCGCAATCGCAGCTAGCAGTAGGGGTATCAATAAGCGGAATATCTGGCGCCTAATTATTCATTTTCGCTTATTGCAAAACCTCGACATACTGAATCATCAAGTTTGAATTTAAGCAAGAAAATTAGATCAACGTACAAGAACCACAGGAATACAGCATCATGAGAATTCATCAGCAACACTGTCAGGATCTGGACCAGCACGACCCGCTGGCCGCCTGCCGCGACCTGTTCACGCTGCCGGAAGGCGAAGTTTACCTCGACGGCAATTCGCTCGGCGCCATGCCAGCCCACCTGCCGCAGCGCATGCAGCAAGCCATCGCCGCCGAATGGGGGCAGGGCCTGATCCGGTCCTGGAATGACGCTGGCTGGATCGACCTGCCACAGCGCGTCGCCGCCAAGGTGGCGCCACTGATCGGCGCCACGGCCGACG
Source organism: Sphingomonadaceae bacterium (assembly GCA_041730475.1). Taxonomy (GTDB): domain Bacteria; phylum Pseudomonadota; class Gammaproteobacteria; order Burkholderiales; family Burkholderiaceae_D; genus Rugamonas. Next base: position 2,367 of record JBGSBQ010000464.1, on the reverse strand, counting down.
AAGTGATGGTCGGTGATTCGACTTCGGTCAACCTGTTCAAGGCGCTGGCTGCGGCATTGCGCCTGAATCCGGGCCGTAAGGTGATCCTGACTGAACGCGGCAACTTCCCGACCGATCTGTACATCGCCCAGGGCATCGCCGAACTGTTTAACGCCGACATCCGCTACGTCGATTCCGATCCGGCGGCAATCAGCGCCGCGCTGGATGCCAGTGTGGCCGTGCTGATGCTGACCCACGTGAACTATCGCAGCGGTCAGATCTACGACATGGCCGCCATCACCGCCGCCGCGCAGGCCGCGGGCGCGCTGATGCTGTGGGATCTGGCGCACAGCGCCGGTGCCCTGCACGTGGAATTAAATGCCGCGCAGGCCGACTTCGCGGTCGGCTGCGGCTACAAATACCTGAACGGCGGTCCCGGCGCCCCGGCCTTCGTCTACGTGGCACGGCGCCATCTGGAGCAGGTGCGTCAGCCGCTGTCGGGCTGGCACGGCCACGCCGCGCCGTTTGCCTTCGTGCCGGACTACCAGCCAGCGCCCGGCATCAACCGCATGCAGTGCGGTACGCCGCCGCTGCTGTCGATGATTGCACTCGATGCCGCACTCGATGTGTTCGACGGCGTCGACATGGCGCAGCTGCGCCGCAAGAGCCAGGCCCTGTGCGACCTGTTCATCCAACTGGTTGATGAACGTCTGGCCGGCCACGGCTTCGGCCTGTTCTCGCCGCGTGACTGCGCCCGGCGCGGCAGTCAGGTAGCGCTGACTCATGAGCAGGGCTATGCCATCGTGCAGGCCCTGATCGCTCGCGGCATTACCGGCGACTTCCGCATGCCGGACATCCTGCGCTTCGGCTTTGCGCCGCTGTACGTGCGCTTCATTGATGTCTGGCACACGGTCGATGTGCTGGTACAGATTATGGAAACGGGGGAGTGGAACCAGCCCCGCTTCCTGACCCGGAAGGCGGTGACCTGACCTGACAGGCCGCATCCAGTAGTCCCGCATATAAAAATAGTTGAACCAAATTGATTACAGCGATTTATTTCAAAGAGGGAGTGGAGACATGAAGTTAGAGCATAAAGTAGTGGTGGCAGGACTGGTACTGGCCTTCGGCGGTGGTAGCGCCGTGGCCAGCAACGTGACGATTTCCGGCGTCATCGACGTCAACGTCGAGCGTCTCGCCACCAGCAAGGAAAGCGTGACCCGCGTATCCAGCGGTGGCCTGAGCCAGTCGCGCCTGGAATTCGGTGCGGTCGAGGATCTGGGCGACGGCAATCAGGCGTATTTCCTGCACCAGATGCAGTTCGCGGCCGATACCGGGGTTGGCCCGACGCCGCGTGAGACCTATGTCGGTATTCGCGGCAACTGGGGCGCGCTGACGCTGGGCCGCCAGAATACGCCATCGTACTGGATCGTCGGCTATGCCGATCCGGGCTGGTCGGGCGATTACAGCCGCGTCAGCAACAGCCAGTTCTTCTACGCGCCGTGGCGCGAATCGAATGCGGTGTCGTACAACACGCCGTCGATCAATGGCTTCAAAGGCCGCTTCATGGCCACCACCGGCGCCGAGACCAGCGACCACAATGGCCGCGTCTACAGCACCGGTGTCGAATACCGCAACGGACCGGTGTATCTGGGCGTGGTCAGCGACCGCAAGGACATCAAGAACATCAACAGCCCGAAACTGGAATCATCGCGCGATAATTATGTGTCGGCGGTGTACCGTGCCGGTGGTCTGGAACCGACCTTCATTTACCACACCTACAACGGCTATTACGCCTATCCGCCGTATGTCGGCTTCCAGACCAAGGGCTGGGACCTGCAACTGGGCGCACGCTGGAAGATCGATACCACCCACAGCACCTATATCAGCGCGGTGCGCCGCCATGATAACGTCGGCAAGGACCTGACCAATGCCGACAGCCTGCTGGTGGGCTATAGCTATCGCTTCTCCAAGCGTACCGACGCTTATGTCAATTACGGCCGGGTGCTGAGCAAAGGCAGCCCAAAAGTCGCGTATCCGCTGACCTTCAACTACAACGGTAGCGGCAATCCGGAACGTGGCACGCAGATCGGCCTGCGTCATTCCTTCTAACTTCGGCAAAGAGAGCAGACCATGAAAAACACACTGTTATTGACCGTATGCGCTGCGGCGCTGACTTCGGGCCTGGCCCATGCGCAGCAGCCGCGCAGTGGCGCCAACCTGAACGCACCGGACGCGCCGGGGCCGATGGCCAAGAAGGGCGAGCCGCTGCCGGGCGAACCGGCGGCGCCGGAACCGGGTTCGTATGGCTATGACGCCAAGACCGGCAAGTTCAAGAGCCCGGACATCACGCCGGACGCCTACGGCGCCCATCCGGTGCCGGGCAGCCTG
>JBGSBQ010000463.1:0-3798 GCA_041730475.1 Sphingomonadaceae bacterium | reverse complement strand
GTTGTGTTATGGCACGCCGAAACGGCGATAATAGCTATCCCGGTGACGGGCATGATAGTCAAAACAAATTGAAAGTATTAATACAATCAATTTTTCAAATGATCTGGAAAGCCGTACACTGGCGTCTCAATGATTCACAACCCAAGAGGAAACCACCATGTCTCTGATTAACACCCAAGTAAAACCATTTAAGGCAACCGCTTACCACGCTGGCAAATTCATCGAAGTGAGCGACGAGTCCCTGAAGGGCAAATGGTCGGTCTTCATGTTCTACCCAGCCGACTTCACCTTCGTGTGCCCAACCGAACTGGAAGATCTGGCCAGCGTGCAACCACAATTCGCCGCCATGGGCGTTGATGTGTACGGCATCTCGACCGACACCCACTTCGCGCACAAAGCCTGGCACGACACCTCGGACGCGATCAAGAAAGTGAACTACCCACTGATCGGCGACCCAACCGGCCTGCTGTCGCGCAATTTCGAAGTGATGATTGAAGAAGAAGGCCTGGCCCTGCGCGGTACCTTCGTCATCAATCCAGAAGGCTTCATCAAAGTGATGGAAGTGCATGACAACGGCATCGGCCGTGATGCATCGGAACTGATGCGCAAAGTCAAAGCTGCTCAGTACGTTGCTTCGCACCCAGGCGAAGTGTGCCCAGCTAAATGGACGGAAGGTGCTGCAACCCTGACGCCATCGCTGGATCTGGTCGGCAAGATCTAAGTAGTCGCTGCTGATCTTGCAAGCGCAAGGCTTAGTTTTACAGTAATACCGCGATGCCGGTCCGGGCGTCCGGCCCGGCATACGCCCAAATTTTTGTAAGGAAGATCATCATGTTAGACGCCGCCATCCAAGCCCAACTGAAAACCTATCTGGAAAAAGTAGTCCAGCCGATCGAACTCGTGACCTCGCTCGATGACAGCGCCACGGCGCGCGAAATGAAAGAGCTGCTGCAGGAAATCGTCCAGCTGAGTGACAAGATCTCGCTGGTCGAGAGTGCGGATGACAGCGTGCGCAAGCCTTCCTTCAGCATCAACCGCAAAGGCTCCGACATCGGCGTGCGTTTCGCCGGCGTCCCGATGGGCCATGAATTTACTTCACTGGTGCTGGCCCTGCTGCAAGTGGGCGGCCACACCATCAAGTTTGACGACGCCGTCGTTGAACAAATCCGTAATCTGGAAGGCGATTTCGTCTTCGAAACCTTTATCTCGCTGTCCTGCCACAATTGCCCGGAAGTGGTGCAGGCGCTGAATGCGATGTCGGTGATTAACCCCCGCATCAAGGTCACGACGATTGACGGCGGCGTGTTCCCGCAAGAAGTGGAAGCGCGTCAGATCATGGCGGTGCCGATGATGTTCCTGAATGGCGAGCATTTCGGTCAGGGCCGCAGCAGCGTGGAAGAAATCCTGTCCAAGCTCGACACCAATGCCGGCGCCCGTCAGGCCGTGGAACTGAGCAAGAAAGACGTGTTCGACGTGCTGATCGTCGGCGGTGGCCCCGCCGGTGCCGCAGCGGCCGTGTACGCTGCCCGTAAAGGTATTAACACCGGTGTGTTGGCTGAACGTTTCGGCGGTCAGGTGCTGGACACGTTGGCGATCGAGAACTTTGTGTCGGTCAAGGAAACCGACGGGCCGAAATTTGCCGTGGCGCTGGAACAGCACGTCAAGGAATACGACGTCGACGTGATGAATACCCAGCGTGCCAATAAACTGGTACCGGGCAAGCTGATCGAGATCCAGACCGCCTCTGGCGCAGTGCTGAAAGCCAAGTCGGTGATTCTGGCGACCGGTGCCCGCTGGCGCGAAATCAACGTGCCGGGCGAGAAGGAATACCGTAACCACGGTGTCGCCTACTGCCCGCACTGCGATGGCCCGCTGTTCAAGGGCAAGCGCGTGGCGGTGATTGGCGGCGGTAACTCCGGCGTCGAGGCGGCGATTGATCTGGCCGGTCTGGTGCAGCATGTCACGCTGGTCGAGTTCGGTGCCGAACTGCGCGCGGATGCGGTGCTGCAGCGCAAGCTGCGCAGCCTGTCGAACGTGACGGTGATCGTGTCGGCCCAGACCACCGAGATTCTCGGCGACGGCAAGATCGTCAATGGCCTGACCTACACCGACCGCGTGTCCGGCGACAGCAAGAAGGTTGAGCTGGAAGGCGTGTTCGTGCAGATTGGTCTGGTACCGAATACCGAATGGCTGAAGGGCACGGTAGCGTTGTCGCGGCATGGCGAGATCGAAGTCGATGCCAAGGGCCAGACCTCGATTCCGGGCGTGTTCGCCGCCGGTGACGTGACCACGGTGCCTTACAAGCAGATCATTATCGCCACTGGTGAGGGTGCCAAGGCAGCATTGTCGGCCTTTGATTTCCTGATCCGTTCGGATGATGATGCGGCCGTCGAGCCGAGCGTCGCCAAGGTGGCGCAAGCCGCCTGATCGTGTCGTTCCCGCGCAGGCGGGAACCTATACTGCGGCACGCTACAAGCGCAGCATGGATTCCCGCCTGCGCGGGAATGACGCAACAAGACGGCCGTTTTTTATCAGAACACCAGATCCGCGCTGGCCTGCTTGACCCGCAAGGCCATCGCGTTGCGGTGGCGCGCACGCAGGCGCGGGTTGGTGATCAGGCGACCCAGCGTTTCACCCACCACCATGACGACCCCCAACAGCGGCAGCACCAGCATCAGCCCGGCCACGCCGGCGACCGAGCCGCCGACAAAAATCATCAGTACCGTGATCAGCGGGTGGATGTGCAGGCTGCGTCCGACCGTCAGCGGCATGAACACGAAATCATCCAGCAGGCGCACGAAGATGAACACGCCAATCGCACTGTAGGCCACCAGCGGCTCGGTCGGCGCATCGGTTGAGGCCACCATCACCACCAGCACGCAGCCGACGATGGAGCCGACATACGGCACCCACGCCAGCAGCGCGGCGATCAGGCCCAGCGTTAGCGGTGCCGACACGCCGATCAGCCACAAGCCCACCGCCAGCACGGCTGTATCGAGGAGGGTCAGCTTGATGAGGCCCTGGAAGTAGCGGTGCGCGGTCTGGTCGACTTCATGCAGCAGGTACAGGGTCTTTTCGAAGAAGGCGTTGGGTACCGCGCGCGCCAGAAACTTCTTGAAGCGCAGGCCGTCGCGCAAGAAGAAGAAGGCCAGGAAGGGCGCCAGCAGCAGCGACGGCAGCCAGCCCGCGACAGAGACCAGAATGTCGGTCAGGTGCTTCTGCACGAAGTTTTCGGTATAGGCCGTCATGCGGCTGTTGACCAGTTTGCTGAGCTTGATCTGGTGCAGCACCGGGAAGCGCTCCTCCAGCGACAGCATGCTGTGGCGGATGAAGGACAAGCCGCCGTTCATGTAGCGCACCAGCATGTCCTGCCATGGTTCCGACGGCGACGCCGAACTCCAGTACACGCCGATCAGCGCGGCCAGCATCAGCAGCAGCACGAACAGGCTGCCGACCAGCAGCGCCGCAGCGCTGTGGCTGAGGCCGAGGCGGATCAGGCGCTGCATCGGCGGCAGCAGAATGTAGTACAGGATGATGGCGAACAGCGAGGGGATCGCCAACCACAGCATCTGCTGCATCAGGAACAGCAGCGCGCAGGTGGCGACGATGATGCCGCTCCACACCACCGGGCCGGCCCGTTCCTGTTTCGGCATCAGGTTCATCAGATTTGCTCCAAGAAACCCCGTCCTTCAGGGCGGGGAGTGAAAGGAGCTGACTGCGTAGCAGTCGTTGCCCCTTGGTTGAAATAGCTGTATATAATTACAGTATGATTTTGGTCTATCGTTACCGAGTGAAGTC
>JBGSBQ010000462.1:0-3802 GCA_041730475.1 Sphingomonadaceae bacterium | reverse complement strand
GGGCGTGCAGGGCTGATTGCTGACGGAATTTTAGGTGCTGAACGGGCCGCCAACGACAGGCGACCGACCCGCCGATCCCGACCAGGTGTCGCGGTTTTCCGATGTGGCTGCATCGATCATGCTGCACCCTGAGGATTGCCTGCGTCAGCTGGTCTGGCTGCGGTTAAGTCAAAGCGCAGTAGCGTACGCTTGCACCCCAAGACCAGATCTGGGGTCAGACCCGGCGGGTCTGACCCCGGGTTTGCGTCGGTGGGGAGTGCCAGCCGATCTGCGCCTTAACGGCATGCGGGGCTGACTCCTGTATGACGCCAGTGGGGAGGGCATGGCGTTTCTCCTTGAACTTGATGCATGGATGGTGGCCTTGGTGCGGATACGCCCTATCGGTCGATTAACCGATAGGGGCGGAAACTCTTGACACGACCTCGCATTGGATAACATCCTAACGTTCGTTAGCCATTCAGGCCAACTTAACCAGCGGAGAACATCATGCTTTTGGAACGCGCCAGCGCACGTCAATGGGTGGACAGTCCTGTCCCCGGCCATCAGGTGGCCACAATCTGGAACCATTCAGGGGATGGCTGCTATTTCGCTCAGTTCGTCGCAGGTGCGAGTTTCCCCTTGCACGACCATGAAGGCTGGGAACATATCCTGATGTTGAGCGGACGTGTACGTTTTGGCGAACACGAGTTGGACGCCGGCGACAGTTTGATGCTGGAGCGCGGCGATGTGCACAGTGCCTTGGCGCTGACCGATGCGACGTTTTTCGTCGCCCATCGGGGCGACATCCAGATGATCGACTAAGTCGGGCGCTGGCTGCGGTTAGCTTTGCGGGCTATACCGGTCACGCAGCTTGTCATACCAGCGCTGTTGCAGCAACTTGAGCGACGCTGCGCGGAGCCGGGCAGTGGTGTCGGCATCATGATACTGACGCGACATAAAAATCCCGAACCGCCGTCTCTGCAATGGAAAAATCGTCTCGAGTACTGCGTCGGCCCGTGGATTCTGGCGAATTGCGTACCGCAGCGACGTGCGCAAACCGATCACGGCATCGACGCGCCCTTGCAGTAACATTCTGACGCCTTGGGCGTAATCAACCGTCTCATACTTGCGGATCTGTGGGTGGTCTATGGCCTCCGACAGATAGTCGGAGGCGCGTAGCTGGGCCACGACTTTTCCCAGCAGGTTGGCGGCCGAGCTGATGCCTGAACCGCGTCGGCTGGCGACGATAATTTCCTCGCTGCCCAAGTTCACCAGCGGGACGGCAATGCGATCTATCAGTGGCGTCTGCAATGCCATGGTGAGGATGGCCGTTCCGCGCTCGATCATCATGACTTCGCGGGCATACGGGACTACGATGACGTCGATGCCGACGCCACTCAATTCGGCCAGCTTCTCAAACAAGTCGAGCATGATGCCATGCGCACCATCGAATGGCTCGATCACGTCCGAATGGAAGCCGAAAGTCCAGGGGGGAATATTTACCAGTGCCGCTTTCAAGCGGGGCGCTGCGCCTGCCGGTTTCGGCAGCGATGCCGTTATCAGGGTTGCAGCGATGTGCAACAGTGCTGCCCGGCGTGCGCCAGTTGCCGCTCGCAGTTCATCCATAAGTGGTCGCCCGTCGTATCCGCATCATGGCGCACCCTGCATCGGATGGCAGCGCGGCGTGGTTGATTGCCGAGCCGCTCCAGCCGAAAGGCGGGAGGCTGGATGCGGCCAGCCGCCGCAGTGAGGCGGCCGGGTTGGTGGGCGCACTGGTCAGGTGCCGATCGCGGCGGCCATCGATGGCCGCTCTGGCCCGATGCGCCGGGACTGCCATCATGGCGATGGTAGTCCTGCAGCGCATCACTCCTGGAACGGGCCGCCGGCGATGATGTCGACCCACGACAGGCGCTGGTAGCTGGACACATAGCGTTCGCCGAAATCGCGGATCAGGTTGTCGTAGGTGGTTTCCGGCTTGTCGCGGGCGATCTGGCACAGGCAGGCGGCGAACTTGCTTTTCAGGTTCAATCGAGGGACCGCCGCCACGATGGCGTCGATGGCGTCCTGCTCGAAGGCGGCGTAGTCGGGCGCACCGAAATCGACGCTGATGGCGCGCCCGCACAGCGCTACCTCAGGTTCTTTCAGAAAACCGATCGACGGCGTGGCGTGCAGCGCGATGCTATCCCAGACCAACTGGCGGCGGCGTGCGTCGAAACCGTGCTGTTCTACGAACGCCATCGCCACGGCGGCGCCATTGACTTCAAAGCGGTGCGGACCGTCGGCGTGGTGGGTGAGTCCCAAGTCGTGCAGCAGCGTGGCCACCGCCACCACTTCGGCGTCGTAGGTCAGATGTTTCAGTTCACCCAATTGGACCGCGAAGATCCAGCAGCGCACGACGTGATTGAACAGATAGGGGGGCATGCGTTCGCGCGCGTAGGCGAAGGCCTGGTTGATGACTGGGGTGGCAGGTAACGTCGGGAAGCGTTCGCACAGCGTAGCGTAGGTGAAATCCGTATTGTGGTTCATGGCGGGCCGTTGGGTTATCAATGGAAGTTGGAATTATGGGCGCCGGCGCACAAGGCCCCTATCGGTCGAATACCCGACCCCGCCAAATTTTCCGTGCTGGTCGTGCGCAGCGTCGCCATCGTCAGGACGTGCCACACGCGCAGCGCGGCGGGTTGGCAGCGCAGCTATCTGCAGCCTTGACCACGGTGGCGGGTCTAGAACTGCCAGCGCAGTGAAGTCACGACACTGTGCTCGCGCTGCCGCGTAGGCAGGGCCAGCAGTGCGCGGGCAGCGCGCGTGCTGTCGAGGGTCAGCAGCTCCGTCACCAGCGTGGTGGTATCGCTCAGCGCAAGGCTGTAGGCGAGGGCTACTGAGCGGCCGCGTTCGGCGTTCGGGTCGGACGGCAGGAGATCGTGCTCCCGTGTGCTGAAGCGGTCATAACGCAGCGCCACACGGCCCGGCCCTAGCGGATGGCTGATCAGCGCATAAGCAGCGCGGAAGTCCAGTGCGACCGCATTTTGCCCCATCAACGTATCGCCATGCATCAGCTGTACCAGTAGTTCCCAGTTGTCGTGCGGCCGCAGGCGCAGGCTCCAGTGGGTGAAGCGGGTGCGCCAGCCATATTGGCCTTGCTTCACGGCGAGCGGGTTGGCGCGGTTGTCGTAATCCATCCATGCCAGCTCGAAGCGCTCTCGGTAGCGATAGTTTGCGCCGATATAGTAGCCGGCACGGCCATCGATTTCGCGGAACGGGTGGATGGTGTGCGCCTGGCGTGGGATGGCGCCATCGGCCTGGTAGACCGGTAGCGGGGCCAGCGGGATGGCGGCATAGGCGCCGCTGATACGGTCGCTGATCGACCAGCCGCGCCACGCCAGCAGCGTACCCGTGGGATCGTTACCCCGGAAGATGGCCGCGCTGAGGCCGATGTCGTGCGGTGAATCGGCCAGCCGGCCGATGCGCTTCAGTTGTAGTTCCAGTCCATTGGTGCGCAGTTCTTCGCCGATCCAGCTATTGATGGCCGAACTCGACACGGTTTGCGTGGGCGTCCAGCCGATGCCGCCATATTCGACTTCCAGGCTGGAGCGGGGAAAGAAGGAGCCGGCCTTGGCACTCCATTTCCAGGCCCCGTCGGGTACCGGATCCCAGCTGAGCCAGGCTTCGCGCACATCGATCCGTGCGCCAGGCCGATCGCCTGCACTGAGCGTGGCGACCGCGCTCAGCGAGGACGACAGGTCGGCCGTGCCTTGCAGCACGGCCTGACCGAGGCGCACGCTGGGCGTTGCGCTGTCATAGCGGCCTTTGCCCAGACCAGCATTGG
>JBGSBQ010000461.1:0-3802 GCA_041730475.1 Sphingomonadaceae bacterium | reverse complement strand
GCGCGACCGGCGCCGCATGGTGCGCCACTTCCTCGGGCTGGAAAGTCGCGACCGTCTGCTGCGCTTCGGCACCATGTTGCCGGATGAGCAAGTGGCGGCCTATGTCAACCGCATCGATTTCTCGCGTGACATGGTGTTTGGCGTCTACAACCGGCTGTTCAAGCTGGTCGCCGTCGGCCATCTGGCGTTCGCGCCGCGCGATGACAGCCACAGCGCTGTGACGGAAAAAGACCGGGTCGCCGAATTCGGCGTCTCGGTCAGCAAGTCCGCGCGCGGCATCGGCGTTGGTTCGCGCCTGTTCGAGCGCGCCGCCATCCACTGCCGCAACAACGATGTCGACACCTTATATATGCACTGCCTGTCGTCCAACGCGACCATGATGCACATCGCCAAAAAGGCCGGCATGGAAATCCACCGCGACTATGGCGAGGCCGATGCCTACCTGAAGCTGCGGCCCGCCAATCCGGCCAGCATGCTGCAGGAAGCGCTGGACGAGCAGTTCGCCACCATCGACTACACGCTGAAAGCCAACAAGCGCTTCGCCACCAAGTGGCTGGAGTGGCTGACCCGGCGCGATAAATCCTGAGTCTGCCGATCTGACATTAAGAATGGCTCGAGATGTCGATCAGCATACGCTTGAAGACATCTTTCTTGCCAACGGCGTCCCAATATTGTGTTGTGCTGACGCGGAGTCTGGCACGCTTGGCGATCGATAGGTGCTGGACTTTCTCCGTCAATTCAAGCGGGAAGCGGACCGTGATTTTTCCTTCGGGTGTGCGCAGTTCCAGCTTGCCGATGTCAGTAATCCCCGCAACACTGCCAGAAATATTTTCTGCATAGTTGGCTGGTGCGCTGACGGCGGCAAGCAGTTGGCGGATACGGCTGATCTCATCTGAGCTGCCGTGCCAGCGATGCTGTTGTGTTGGCGCGTGCCAGGTAAATTCAGCCGACATGCCCGCACCAAGAATTTCGCGCATCGCGTTGCCGAAGTGATGTGCCGCCTTAGCGCCGACCGCATCGACGGCATCATAAAAGTCGTCGTTATTTGCCGTCAGCAGGCGGAACGTCTGCTGCAGGGTCGATTGCAACAAGCTGTCACCGGTCAGATCCGGCGTCGCATTTCCCGTCACCAAAATGCGGGTGGAGCCTGCTGCAATGCCGGCCAATTTCAGGTTGAGTATGTCAGCGATGTTTCTGTCGACTCGGCCGACGTTCAAACCATAGCGGATACGGTGCGCGCCAGCTTTCCAGGCTTTGGAGAGGGGATCGAGGATCTTGACGAAAGTATCGAGAGCGATTGAGCCATGCGCGCGCGGTCCCATGAATCGCAGATCCAGCAATTCCCCGTCTTCCTTTGCAGAAGCGAGGGCGAGTGTTTGAAGCGCGTCGCTGGCGGCCTGGCGCTGGTTGTCGGCGGCGATAGCCAGCCATCTATTCTCAGGATGCTGATGCGCGCGGGTATGGGTTTCCGCCGCGACCTGACTGAGCTCATGGGCGTGCCGTTTCAGAAATTCGAGGCTCATATGATCAACTCCGCAAAGCCCTTCGGCGGTTTACCATCATGCTGGTAGCCGAGCAGGCCACGCCAGTAGGCCTGACGGTGCAAGCGCTGCTGCTCAGTTGGTACTTCCATGTAAAGGTCGAGACCGAAACGTATTCTGGCCGTAGTGCGATCGGTGAGTGCGCGGACTTCATCCCACTGCTGCGCCGTCAACGTCACCGATGTATTCGGACACCACATGGTGCAGTCGATGTCCTGCGGACCAGCTTTTGATGTCAGAAACGAGCCATCCACCCAAAGTATAGCGCCAACATGTAAAGCCTGAAGTTTTTGTACCCATTGTTGGAACGACGCAAACAGGATAGCCCTCCTCGCGTCTGCCAGGAAGGGCAAGACCGCCAGCGCTTGCAGTTCTGTCAGCGTCAACGGATGTATACCGGGCGGCAACAGTGGAGGGAAGTCGGGTTTGTTCAATCGCAGCCCCATCTGGATGGATGTCGAAATCATTGACACCGGCAGCAAAAAACAAACGGAACTTTCGCCGTATCAGGTCTTATTTATACCAGCGGCAGCGCCGTGGTGTCCTTGATACGCTGCAGCGCGAAGCTTGATTTGACGTCCAGCACCGCCGGATGGCGCAGCAGCGTGGCCATCATGAAGCGCGAGAAGTGGTCCATGTCTTCCACGTGGACCCGCAGCAGGTAGTCCATTTCCCCCGTCATCGCATAGCAGGCCACCACTTCCGGCCATTGCTCGACCGAGACCGCGAAGTCGGCCCGTGGCGAGGCCGGCGCCGCCGCCGCCGTGGCGCCCAGCGCGCGCGCGTTGCTGTGGGCCGCCGCTTCGCTGTGCTTTTCCAGCCGCACGTTGACATAGGCCAGCAGGCCGAGGCCGATCTTGTCCGGGTCCAGCAGCGCCACGTACTGGCGGATCACGCCCGCTTCTTCCAGCCGCTTGATGCGGCGCAGGCAGGGTGAGGGCGACAGATTGACCAGCTCGGCGACGTCCTGATTCGACAGGCGGCCGTCGGCTTGCAAGATGGACAAAATCTTACGGTCTGTCTTATCCAGTGCGATCTTGGTCATAAATATTCCATTCGTTGAAAGTTCAGGCAATATTATTGCGCAGATCCCGTCAGCGGGGGAATTGTTTGCAATTTAATGCCTGTGACCCGCGACTATACTGTGCGCTATTCAGTGAAGGAGACACGCATGCAATTTACGCCTTGGGAAAACCCGATGGGGACCGACGGTTTCGAGTTCGTCGAGTACGCCGCACCCGATCCAAAAGCGCTGGGCGCGCTGTTCGAGAGCATGGGCTTTACCGCCATCGCCCGCCACCGCCACAAGGATGTGACCCTGTATCGCCAGGGCGACATCAACTTCATCATCAACGCCGAGCAGGACTCCTTCGCCCAGCGTTTCGCCCGCCACCACGGCCCGTCCGTGTGCGCGATTGCGATCCGCGTCGAGGATGCCGCCTTCGCGTATAAGCGTGCGCTGGAACTGGGCGCCTGGGGCTTCGATAACAAGACCGGCCCGATGGAACTGAATATCCCCGCCATCAAGGGCGTGGGCGACTCGCTGCTGTACTTCGTCGACCGCTGGCGCGGCAAGAACGCGCTCAAGGGCGCGGCGGCCGGCTCGATCGGCGACATCAGCATTTATGACGTGGACTTCGTCGCCATTCCCGGCGCCGTCGCCAACCCGGTCGGCAATGGCCTGACCTATATCGATCACCTGACCCACAATGTGCACCGTGGCCGCATGAAGGAATGGGCCAGCTTCTACGAGAACCTGTTCAACTTCCGCGAAGTGCGTTACTTCGACATCGAAGGCAAGCTGACTGGCCTGAAGTCGAAGGCGATGACCTCGCCGTGCGGCAAAATCCGCATCCCGATCAATGAATCGTCGGATGACAAGTCGCAGATCGCCGAATACCTCGACCAGTACCATGGCGAAGGCATCCAGCATATCGCGCTCGGTACCGACGACATTTACTCGGCGGTTGAGAACATGCAAAGCACCGGCATCGTGTTCCAGGACACCATCGAGACCTACTACGAGCTGGTCAACCGCCGCCTGCCGCACCACGGCGAGCGTCTGGAAGACCTGCGCCGCCTGCGCATCCTGATCGATGGCCACAGCACAGAAACCGAGCGCGAGCTGCTGTTGCAGATTTTCACGCAGAACGTGATCGGCCCGATCTTCTTCGAAATCATCCAGCGCAAGGGTGATCAGGGCTTCGGCGAAGGCAACTTCCGGGCCCTGTTCGAATCGATCGAACTGGATCAGATTAAAC
>JBGSBQ010000460.1:0-3807 GCA_041730475.1 Sphingomonadaceae bacterium | reverse complement strand
CAGGAACATTTCGGTGTAGACGGTCTGCGGGCAGGCAAAGCCGCACCAGACCCGTCCCGCGATCGCGGTCACCATGAACAGGCCGTACGCACAGATAATCAACAGCGCGGCCAGATAGATAAAGTCTTGCGGCCACAGTACCAGGCCGAAGATATAGAATTTGCGGGCCGCCAGGTCGAACAACAGGGCCTGGCGGCCGTTCCAGGTCATCCACGCAGTGCAATAGAAGACCAGTTGGGTGAGCCACAGGCACAGCCAGCGCAGCCGTGAATACCGACCGCTGATTTCGCGCGGATAGATCTCCTCGCGGGCTGCATACATCTTGATGACCTGTGGCGCTTCCATGTACTTCTCCTTGCTACAACAATTTACGGCTTGGCTGCAACGGCACTGCTGGCTTCTGCTGGCAATGCGGCGACGGCCGGGTTATTCGACAAGCTCCAGATATAAGCGGCCAGTACATGCACCTTGCCTTCACCGAGGAAATCTTCAAACGCTGGCATTACATTGTTGCGGCCTTTGCGGATGGTTTCCATGATGGTCTCGGCGCTGCCGCCGTACAGCCAGGTCTTGTCCGTCAGGTTCGGTGCACCAATGGCTTGATTGCCCTTGGCATCAGCCTGGTGACAGGCCATGCAGGCGCCAAACTTGGCTTTGCCGAAGACGGCCTTGATCGGATCCGACGTCGAACCGGACAGGCTCAACACATAATGTGCCACGTTCTCAACGTCCTGATCCGAACCCAGCGCGGCGGCCATCGAAGGCATCACACCGTTACGGCCATGCAGGATGGTGGTCTTGATGATCTCCGGGGTACCGCCATACAGCCAGTCCTTGTCGGTCAGGTTAGGGAAACCCTTGTTACCGCGGGCATCCGAACCATGGCACTGGGCGCAGTAGGTCAGGAACAGGCGCTCACCCATGGCATGCGCCTTCGGATCAGCGGCCACGGCCTTCAGGTCTTCCTTCAGGTAGCGGGCAAACTGCGGACCATATTCGGCATCCGCCTTGGCCAGTTCTTCCTTGTACTGGCCGCTCGATTTCCAGCCCAGCTTGCCAGCGAAGTCGCCCAGTCCTGGATACAGCGCCAGATAGCAGACACCAAACACGATGGTGATGTAGAACAGCCACATCCACCAGCGTGGCATCGGCGTGTTCAGTTCGGCCAGATCTTCATCCCATACGTGACCGGTGGTGCCGTCGGTGGCCTGACCGGCCTCCAGACGGGCCGTCGATTGCGTGTACAGCAGGATGGCGCAGCCGGCCACACCCAGCACCGTCAGCACGATAATGAAAATATTCCAGAAACCATTGGTGAAATCAGACATGGCTGTCCTCCTCATCGTCAAACGGCAGTGCTGCCGCGACCGCAAAATCTTGCTCGCTATGGCGCCAGAAAGTCCAGCCCAGGATCGCGCTGAAGGTGATGAAAGAAATCACCGTCATCACGCTGCTGGCGCTATCAAAAATTTGTTCGATCGACATTTCAGTTCCTCGTCTTGATCAGGGTACCCAGGCCTTGCAGATAGGCGATCAGGGCGTCTTGTTCGGTCTTGTCTTTCAGCTCGGCAGGCGCATTCGCGATTTCCTCGTCGCTGTAAGGGTGGCCCAGGCGGCGCAGAGCACGCATCTTGGGCTGGATCTCGTTCGGGTCCAGCTTGTTGGCCGACAGCCATGGGTAATTCGGCATGTTCGACTCGGGCACCACGTCACGTGGATTGTTCAGGTGGGTGCGGTGCCACTCGTCGGAGTAGCGCGCGCCGACCCGGGCCAGATCCGGACCGGTACGCTTCGAGCCCCATTGGAACGGACGGTCGTAGACGAATTCGCCGGCCACCGAATAGTGACCATAACGCTCGGTCTCGGCACGGAACGGACGGATCATCTGCGAGTGGCAGTTGTAGCAGCCTTCCCGCACATAAATGTCACGACCGGTCAGGCGCAGCGCCGAGTACGGTTTCAGACCGGCCACTGGTTCCGTGGTCGAGTGCTGGAAGAACAGCGGGATAATCTCGACCGCGCCGCCGACGCTGATGACCAGCGTCACCAGCACGATCAGCAGCCACGGGTTTTTCTCAATCCAGGCATGGGAAAATTTCATAATCAGCTCCAATATCAGGCGTGGCCAGCGGCCACCGCAGGAATGCGCGCTACCGCCGTGTCACGGTTACGCAGGGTCATGTAGGTGTTGTAACCCATCAGGCACATACCGCTCAGGTACAGCAGGCCACCGCCGAAGCGCACCACGTAGTACGGATAAGTGGCTTTCACGCTCTCGACGAAGGTGTAGGTCAGCGTACCGTCCGGGTTGACTGCGCGCCACATCAGGCCTTGCATGACGCCGGCAATCCACATCGCAGCGATGTACAGCACAATACCGATGGTGGCGACCCAGAAGTGCAGGTCGATCAGCTTGGTGCTCCACATTTTTTGCTGGCCCGACAGGCGTGGCAGCAGGTAGTAGATCGAACCCATGGTGATGAAACCAACCCAGCCCAGCGCGCCGCCGTGAACGTGGGCGATGCCCCAATCGGTGTAGTGCGACAGCGAGTTGACGGTTTTAATCGACATCATCGGGCCTTCAAAGGTGGCCATACCGTAGAACGACAGCGACACGATCAGGAACTTCAGGATCGGATCGGTGCGCAGCTTGTGCCAGGCACCCGACAGCGTCATGATGCCGTTGATCATGCCACCCCACGATGGTGCCAGCAGGATCAGCGAGAACACCATGCCCAGCGACTGGGTCCAGTCTGGCAACGCGGTGTAGTGCAGGTGGTGCGGGCCGGCCCACATATAGGTGAAGATCAGAGCCCAGAAGTGCACGATCGACAGGCGATACGAATACACGGGACGCTCGGCTTGCTTAGGAATGAAGTAGTAAACCATGCCCAGGTAGCCTGCGGTCAGGATGAAACCCACCGCATTGTGGCCATACCACCACTGGATCATCGCGTCCTGTACCCCGGCGTAGGCCGAGTACGATTTGAACGGCGATACCGGCATGCTGGCGCCGTTGACGACGTGCAGCAGCGTCACGGCCAGAATGAAGGCGCCGAAGAACCAGTTGGCTACGTAGATGTGTTGCACCTTACGCTTGATCAGCGTGCCGAAGAACACGATGGCGTAGGCAATCCACACCACGGCGATCAGCAGGGTGATCGGCCATTCCAGCTCGGCGTATTCCTTGCCGCGGGACAGGCCCAGTGGCAGGGTCACGACAGCGCTCAGAATCACCGCTTGCCAACCCCAGAAGGTGAAGGCGGCCAGCTTGTCCGAGAACAGGCGCACCTGGCAGGTGCGCTGTACGACATAGTACGAAGTGGCGAACAGGCCACAGATGCCGAAGGCAAAAATCACGGCATTGGTATGCAAAGGCCGCAGGCGGCCATAAGTCAGCCATGGTATGTCAAGGTTCAATGCCGGCCATGCCAGCTGGGCGGCGATAATGACGCCTACCAGCATGCCGATAATGCCCCAGACTACCGTAGCGATCGCAAATTGCTTCACGATCTTGTAGTTGTAGTTCAGTGCTTGGTCCACTTGGTTTTCTCCCCAATTACGCTTTGATGATGTAAAGCAAAGATTACGCGGGGGAACACCAAAAAACTTTGATTTGGATCAAGAACGACCGGTTTGATTCAGGGCTGCGCCTGATTGTTGGTGTCGGGCTTGTCGTCATCCTGCAGGACGCGCATGCCGGGGCCGACCAGGTCGTCAAACTAGATAAACTTCTTCTATATATCCCAAATATAGAGATACTGTATCATACGAAGTCTTGCGTCCTTTGCTTTTTATGAAGTTGGT
>JBGSBQ010000459.1:0-3809 GCA_041730475.1 Sphingomonadaceae bacterium | reverse complement strand
ATAAAATGCCAAACAACATGTCGTTGCGGAAAATTATGAGCGATTGGCAGACCTGACCCCGGTCTTGCTGTGGTGCAGTTAGACGACGGCGCCGTCGGTTTCGTCTTTTTCTTTGATCGGCTTGATCAGGTCTTCACGTTTCACGCCCAGCCACATGGCGACGGCGGCGGCGACGAAGACGGAGGAGTAGATGCCGAAGCAGATACCGATCGTCAGCGCTATCGCGAAGTAGTGCAGCGTCGGGCCGCCCAGGAACAGCATCGACAGCACCATCATCTGGGTGCAGCCGTGGGTGATGATGGTGCGCGAGATGGTCGAGGTGATCGCGTTGTCGATCACCTCATGTACCGTGGCCTTGCGCTGCTTGCGGAAGTTTTCGCGGATACGGTCGAAAATCACCACCGATTCGTTGACCGAGTAACCCAGCACCGCCAACACCGCCGCCAGTACCGTCAGCGAGAATTCCCACTGGAAGAAGGCGAAGAAGCCGAGAATGATGACCACGTCGTGCAAGTTGGCGATGATCGCGGCGACCGCAAACTTCCATTCGAAGCGCACGGCCAGATAAATCATCACGCCGACAATCACCATCACCAGCGCGTTCAGGCCATTCTGCGCCAGTTCGTCACCCACCTGCGGGCCGACGAATTCGACTTTTTGCAGCGACACCACTTCGGCGCCAGCCGGATTCACACAGGCGCTGCGGACGATGTGCTCGCCCTTGGCACTGACCGTGTCGATCTGCTTGGAGGCGCCCTGCTCGGCCGCGCACAGACCGTTGAATACCAGTGCCGCGGCATCCTTGGCAGTCACGCTCTTGATCACCGGCAGACGCAACATGACGTCGTGCGCGGTGCCGAAGCTGGTCACTTCCGGCTGTTCATAGCCAGTCTTTTCCAGCGTGTGACGGATGTTTTCCAGGTTCGCGGTCTGGGTGTAGCGCAGCTCCATCACGGTGCCGCCGGTGAACTCGACCGAGAAGTGCAGGCCTTTGTGCAGCAGGAAGAACACGGCAGCGACGAAGGTCAAGGCGGAAATCGCATTGAACACCAGCGCGTGGCGCATGAAGGGTATGTCTTTTTTGATGCGGAAAAATTCCATGGTGACCTCTGTGTTATTTCGTCAGGCCCGGTACCCAGACGGTACCGATGGCGATCGATTGCAGCTTTTTCTTGCGGCCGTACCACAGGTTGACCACACCGCGCGAGATGAATACGGCGGAGAACATCGAGGTCAAAATACCCAGGCAGTGCACCACGGCGAAGCCGCGGATCGCGCCGGAACCGAATACCCACAGGGCAACGCCGACGATCAGCGTGGTCACGTTCGAGTCCAGGATGGTGGCCCAGGCGCGGTCGAAGCCGACCGAAATGGCCTGCTGCGGCGAGGCGCCGCCACGCAGCTCTTCGCGGATCCGTTCGTTAATCAGCACGTTGGCGTCAATCGCCATCCCCAGTGCCAGCGCAATCGCGGCGATACCGGGCAGTGTCAGCGTGGCCTGCATCATCGACAGCAGCGCAATCAGCAGCAGCAGGTTGCAGCCCAGCGCCAGCACGCTGAAGAAGCCGAACATCATGTAGTAGATGATCATGAAGGCAGCAATCGCGGCGAAGCCGTACATGGTCGAATGCAGGCCCTTGGCGATGTTTTCAGCGCCCAGTTGCGGGCCGATGGTGCGTTCTTCGATCACGTCCATCGGTGCTGACAGTGCGCCGGAGCGCAGCAGCAGCGCCAGTTCGGCCGAGTTTTCAGCATTGCCCATGCCGGTGATCTGGAAGCTGCTGCCAAATTCGCTCTGGATGGTGGCGACCGACAGCACTTCCGGCTTGCCCTTCTCGAACAGCACGATGGCCATGCGCTTGCCGACGTTTTCACGGGTCAGGTCACGCATCTTGCGGCCGCCGTCGCCATTCAAGTCGATGCTGACGGCCGGCTGCTGGTTCTGGTCAAAGCTGGCAGTCGCACGCGAGATCGAGTCGCCGGTCAGCACCACTTCCTTGGACAGCACCACCGGCACGTTTTTACCAACGGTGAACAGCTCGGAGTTGTACGGCACGGCCGAACTCAGTTCGGTGCCCGGCGTGATCGAATTGTCGACCATGCGGATTTCCAGCGTCGCGGTACGGCCGATCACGGCTTTGGCGCGCGCCACGTCCTGCACGCCCGGCAGCTGGACCACGATACGGTCCGGGCCTTGCTGCTGGATGATCGGTTCGGCCACGCCCAGTTCATTGACGCGCTTCGACAGCGTGGTGATGTTCTGTTTGACGCCTTCTTCGGTGGTCATCTTCAGGGCCGCCGGTTTCAGCGTCACCACGGTTTTCAGGTCCGCACCATCGCCGGCATCGGCGAAATTCAGGTCGGCCATCTGGCCGGCCAGCACATCCTTGGCCTTCTGACGGGTCGCTTCGTCGCGGAATTTAATTTCCACGCTATCGCCGATGCGGTCGATGCCGGCATGGCGGATATTCTTGTCACGCAGTACGCTGCGGGCCGAAGTCTGGATCGCTTGCACGCGCTTGGTCAGCACCGCCTTGGTGTCGACCTGCATCAGGAAGTGCACGCCGCCGCGCAAGTCGAGGCCGAGGTACATCGGCAGCGCATGCAAGCTTTGCATCCATTTCGGGGTATTCGACATCAGATTCAGCGCCACCAGATAGGTCGGGTCGGCGGGATCGGTGTTCAGGTTCTTTTCCAAAATGGACTTGGCCTTGAACTGCGTGTCCGGATCGGCGAAGCGGGCCCGGACCGAGGCATAGGTGCCGGAGCCGTCGAAGGCGATGCCTTCATTGACGATGCCTTCTTTCTTCAGCACTTCGGCCACGCGGGCTTCCATATCGGACGTCATCTTGACGGTCGACTTGCCGCTGGTGACTTGCACCGCAGGGGTTTGGCCAAAGTAATTGGGCGCGGTGTACAGCGCACCCATCAGGATGGCGACGGCGATCAGTAGGTATTTCCAGACAGGATAGCGATTCATATTGTTCAACGTTCAGTGTTAGGCGTCGGATGCAACATACGAAACGGCCGCGCAGATTGTGCGCGGCCGCTCCGGACCAGTCTTACAGCGCCTTCAGCGTGCCTTTCGGCAGCAGCATGGTGACCGAGTTCTTCTGGACCACCATTTCGTTGCCGCTGGACAATTCCAGCGTCACGTACAGGTCGGTAACTTTGGCAACCTTGCCCAGAATGCCACCAGCAGTCACGACTTCGTCGCCTTTGGCCAGCGCTTCCATCATGGCCTTCTGTTCCTTGGCGCGCTTTTGCTGCGGACGGATCATCAGGAAATACATGGCCACGAACATCAGGATCAGTGGCAGGAAGCTGCCAATGTTACCGCCCAGGCCGAGTGCGTCGAGTGGGGATGCCGATTGGGCGTAAGCGTTAGAAATGAACACAGATACTCCGATAATTAGTTTGAAAAAATAGCGCTGTATTCTAGCACCGGCCGACAGGCCCTAGGCCCATCGGCTATGTGGGTCGCATCAATCTTTTTACAAGACTTGCAACAATTTTGTTGTTTTTACTTAAATGCCCCGGGCCCGGTCGGCGTGGAACTGCTGCACCCAGGCCGGGAAACGGTCGGCGTCGAGCGCATCGCGCATCTGCTGCATGATGTCGAGGTAGTAATGCAGGTTGTGGATGGTGTTCAGACGCGCCCCCAGAATCTCCTGCGTGCGGTTCAGATGGTGCAGATAGGCACGCGAGAAGTTACGGCAGGCGTAGCAGCTACAGGTACTGTCCAGCGGTTCCTTATCATCCTTATAACGCGCGTTCTTGATCTTGATGTCGCCGAAGCGGGTGAACAG
>JBGSBQ010000458.1:0-3810 GCA_041730475.1 Sphingomonadaceae bacterium | reverse complement strand
CGGCTTCGGCGCCCGCTCCGCCTTCGGCGTACGCGGCGTGCACCTGATCGCCGACGGCATCCCGGCCAGCATGCCGGATGGTCAGGGCCAGCGTCAGCTTGGCAAAGGCCTGGTGGCGGGTGGCGGCGCTGTGGGCGCGGTAGCCATCGGTCTCGAAGCGCGAGGCATCGAGCACGTAGCCGACGCCGACCTGCTGGCCTTGCGCATTCAGGTCGGTCTTGCGGGTGCCGTAACTACCGCTGGTCAGGTTCAGTTCCACGCTGGGTGCACCTTCGCCGTCCTTGGTAAACATCTGGATCACGCCGCCGGAGTGGTTGCCGTAGATGGCGGAGAACGGGCCGCGCAGCACTTCGATGCGCTCGGCCATGTCGAGATTGAAGGTGGCTGCCTGGCCCTGACCATCCGGCATGCTGGCCGGGATGCCGTCGGCGATCAGGTGCACGCCGCGTACGCCGAAGGCGGAGCGGGCGCCGAAGCCGCGTGAAGAGATCTGCAGGTCTTGTGCGTAGTTCTGGCGATTCTGTGCCACCAGTCCCGGTACCGCAGCCAGTGCTTCGGACGCGTTGACGCGGGCCTGGCCGTCGTGGATGCGGGCCGCGTCGATCACGTCCAGCGCGGCCGGCATGTCAAAGCTGGTATGGCCGACGCGGGTGGCGCTGACCACCACCACATCCGCCAGCGGAGCGGCATCGGCGGCTGCGGCCACGTCGGCGGCTGCGGCCGCAGTGCTGCCGCCCAGCGCAAATAGCGCGGCCACGGCATTCAGTCGAAAGGCTTGGTGTTTCATGTTGTCTCCATTGAGATTGCTCCATGCCCGCTTCGGCAATTGCCGGCAGGTCTGTGCAATGGGTAAGCAATATACCTGCCAACGCAAAGCATGGCACGACGATTGCATTTCCTCTCGCATGCGCGCGCGATTTCGCGCGCCACATCGGAGAGAACCTACTGTGAATATCCTGCGTTTGTCCTGTGCTGTGGCGCTGGCCACCTTTGTCAGCGGCTGGGCTTTGGCTGTACCGCTGGCCTATGTCCCGAACGAGAAGTCGGGCACCATCAGCGTCATCGATACCTCCAGCGACAGCGTGCTGCGCCAGATCCCGGCCGGTAAACGGCCGCGCGGCATCGCCAGCGATCCTGCTGGCGCCACCCTGTACGTGACCGATGCCGCCAGCAATGAGCTACTGGTGATCGACACCGCCAGCGGTGCGATCCGGCGCCACATCGCGCTGGGCAAATCGCCGGAAGGCGTGAGCGCCTCGCCGGACGGAAAACTGGTGGCGGTGGCGGTTGAAGAGAGTAATAGCGTGACGCTGATCGACGCCGTCAGCGGCGCCATCCTGGCCGACATCAAGGTAGCTGGCAAGAACCCGGAGCATGCGGTATTCAGCCCGGACAGCCGGCTGCTGCTGGTCAGCGCTGAAGAAGCCGAGCAGGTCGACGTGATCGATGTGGCGACGCGGCGCCAGAGCGGCGCGATCGCGGTTGGCCTGCGCCCACGCGGCATCGGCTTCTCGCCCGACGGCAGCCGCGCCTATGTGGCGTGCGAGCTGGCCAGCGCCGTGTATGTAATCGATATGGCGACGCTGAAATCGGTGGCGCGGGTCACGGCCGGCAAGAACGCCAACGGCATCGCCGTGCATCCAGATGGCCGCCATGTGTATGTATCGAACGGCATCGATGCCAATGTGATGGTCATCGATACCGCCAGCGCCACCGTCAGCGCCACCATCGCGGTCGGCAAGCGGCCGTGGAATATGGCGCTGACACCGGACGGCGCCCGCCTGTACGTGGCGAATGGCCGTTCCAACAGCGTCTCGGTGATCGATACCGCGAGCAGCAGCCGGCGCCCGGATATCGCGGTGGGTGAGCTGCCATGGGGGGTAGTGATCCGCTAGGAAGCACTGTTCAGCTGTGACACTTGTTCCAAACTTGAACAGATGGCACAGCCATCGATTCCTGCCTGATTCCGCATTTTTACGGGCCTGTCCCCTACAAACGCCCAATTCATCGCAGCTGGCACGGTGCTTGCGAATTGAAGCTTGTGCCTTACCCATGCCGTCAAGACCACGGCTTTTATAACCACAGCAGAAAGAGGATGACATGAATCTCGCAGATATCAGCAAACTGGGTGTAGCCAATCCATTCAAAGCCCGTTACGACAACTTCATCGGCGGCCAATGGGTCGCTCCGGTCAAAGGCGAATACTTCGCCAACATCACGCCGATCACCGGCGAAGCGTTCTGCGAAGTGGCCCGTTCCACCGCGGAAGACATCGAGCTGGCGCTGGACGCCGCCCACGCCGCCAAAGACGCCTGGGGCAAAACCTCGCAGACCGAGCGCGCCAACATTCTGAACAAGATCGCCGATCGCATGGAAGCCAATCTGCAGCTGATCGCAACGGCCGAAACCATCGACAATGGCAAGCCGATTCGTGAAACGATGGCTGCCGACATCCCGCTGGCGATCGATCACTTCCGCTACTTCGCTGGCTGCATCCGTGCCCAGGAAGGCTCGGTCGCCCAGATCGATTCCGAAACCTATGCCTACCACTTCCACGAGCCACTCGGCGTGGTTGGCCAGATCATCCCCTGGAACTTCCCGATCCTGATGGCGGTATGGAAGCTGGCGCCAGCACTGGCTGCCGGTAACTGCGTGGTACTGAAACCAGCCGAACAGACTCCTGCCTCGATCCTGGTCATGCTGGAAGTGATCGGCGACCTGCTGCCACCGGGCGTGCTGAATGTGGTGAATGGCTTTGGTCTGGAAGCAGGCAAGCCGCTGGCTTCGAACAAGCGCATCGCCAAGATCGCCTTCACCGGCGAAACCGGCACCGGCCGCCTGATCATGCAATACGCCGCACAGAACCTGATTCCAGTGACGCTGGAACTGGGTGGCAAATCGCCGAACATCTTCTTTGAAGACGTGATGGACGCCGACGACGCCTTCTTCGACAAGTGCCTGGAAGGTTTCGCCATGTTCGCGCTGAACCAGGGTGAAGTCTGCACCTGCCCATCGCGCGTGCTGATTCAGGAATCGATCTACGAGAAGTTCATCGAGCGCGCACTGGCGCGCGTGGCCGCCATCAAGCAGGGTAACCCGCTCGATTCGTCGACCATGCTGGGTGCCCAGGCGTCGCTGGAACAGCTGGAAAAAATCCTGTCCTACATCGACATCGGCAAACAGGAAGGCGCTACGCTGCTGGCCGGCGGCGAGCGCAATGTGCAGGGCGGCGACATGAAAGACGGCTACTACGTGCGTCCGACCGTGTTCAAGGGCGACAACAGCATGCGCATCTTCCAGGAAGAGATCTTTGGCCCAGTGGTCTCGGTCACCACCTTCAAGGACGAAGCTGATGCACTGCGCATCGCCAACGACACGCTGTATGGCCTCGGCGCTGGTCTGTGGACTCGTGATGGTTCGCGCGCCTTCCGCGTTGGCCGTGCGATTCAGGCTGGCCGCGTATGGACCAACTGCTACCACCTGTACCCAGCCCACGCTGCCTTCGGTGGCTACAAGCAGTCCGGTATCGGCCGCGAAAACCACAAGATGATGTTGGATCACTACCAGCAGACCAAGAACCTTTTGGTCAGTTACTCAGAGAACAAGCTGGGATTCTTCTAAGACACCCGAGAAATGTGGAGGGCTTAAATCTAAGTCCTCCACATTTCTCATTATCGGAGTAGCCTAAAAATATGACGATTGCCTACAGTGGTCTACCACAGCGAATAGGTACGACTGAAGCGGCCAACGAGCTGCTACGAAAGCTCACGGCTAACAATGGCCCATTAATGTTCCATCAATCAGGCGGTT
>JBGSBQ010000457.1:0-3825 GCA_041730475.1 Sphingomonadaceae bacterium | reverse complement strand
GATGATGATCCCGCAAGGTATGGCCTACGCGCTGGTGGCGGGCCTGCCGCCGGTGGCCGGTATCTACGCCAGCATCCTGCCGCCGCTGCTGTACGCGCTGTTCGGCAGCAGCATGACGCAGTCGGTCGGGCCGATGGCGATTGTGTCGCTGATGACGGCGGCCGTGATCGGGCCGCTGGCGCCGGCCGGGTCCGGCCTGTACGCGGTGCTGGCGGCGCAGCTGGCGCTGGTGTCCGGCCTGGTGTTGCTGCTGTGCGGCGCGCTGCGCATGGGCTTTCTGGCGAACTTCTTTTCGCGTCCCGTGATGAGCGGGTTCACGGTCGGCTCGGCGCTGGTGATCGCGGTTGACCAGCTGCATACCTTGCTGGGGGCTGATTTACCCCATGTGCACGGCCCGAGTGCACTGCTGGGGCTGGGGTCGCTGCTGGCGCTGGTGCTGGCACGGCGCTACGCCGCGCCGCTGCTGCGCGTCTGCGGGCTGCCGCCCGGCGCGGCTGAGCTGGCCGCCAAGCTGGCGCCGATGCTGGTGGTGCTGGCCAGCATCGTCTTGATGTACACCACCACGCTGGCGGCGCAGGGCGTGCGCGTGACAGGGGCAGTGCCGGCCGGCCTGCCGCAGCTGAACCTGGCGATGTCTGCGGCGCACTGGAAGGCGCTAGTCCAGCCCGGCCTGCTGATCGGCTTCATCGTGTTTCTGATGAGCATGTCGGCGGCGCAGGCGCTGGCACTCAAGCGCAATGAGAAGCTGGTCAGCAACCATGAACTGCTCGGCCTGGGCGCGGCCAATGTGGCCAGCGCCTTGTCTGGGGGCTTTCCAGTGACGGGCAGCCTGTCGCGCTCGGCCGTGAATTTTTCGGCCGGCGCCAACACGCCGCTGGCCAGCGTGCTGACGGCCGGGCTGCTGGCCTGCGCCTTGTTGGCACCGACCGGCTGGCTGGCCATGCTGCCGCTGCCGACGCTGGCCGCCACCATCATCGTGGCGGTGCTGGGCATGCTGGAGCTCGACATCCTGCGCACCGCCTGGCGCTATGACCGGGCCGATGCGCTGGCTTGGGGCGCCACCTGCGCCGGGGTGCTGGCGCTGGGCGTGCAGGCCGGCGTGGTGGTGGGCGTGACGCTGTCGCTGGGGACGCTGATCTGGCGCGCCAGCCGGCCGCATATCGCGGTGTTGGGCCGCATAGCCGGCAGCGAGCATTTCCGCAACATCGAGCGCTATCCGGGTGAAACCCAGCCCGACTTACTGGTGTTGCGGATAGACGCCAATATTTTCTTCGGCAATGTCGAGGAAGTGCAGACCCGGGTCGAGGAAGAATTGCGGCGCCATCCATCGACCTGCCACTTGGTGCTGGTGATGACGGCCGTCAGTTCGATCGACACCACCGGCCTGTTTGCGTTGCGGGAACTGAACCAGAGCCTGAAGGCGCGCAACATCGGCCTGCACCTGGCCGAGGTCAAGGGGCCGGTGATGGACCGGCTGCGCGCCAGCGACCTGCTGCAGCAACTGAATGGCCAATTATTCCTCAGTACGGCCAAGGCCTGGGACCATCTGCACGGCCGGGCCGGTTGGGATGATGTTGCAATCTAGGAAATTTAATCCTCCACGGCAACAATTTTAATGGACTTGTGGCCGATTTAAACCTATGATCTGGTCATAGTAAGTCGCTCAGTCCTAGAAGTTCCTAAAACCCCAAACCATGGTTTTGCCGATGTTGGACCGCTTTGCCAGCCGCGCAGGAAGAGTTTCGATCGCCGTGTTCGTCAGTGTTGCGCTGACGGCCGTGGTGACGCTCGTGCTGGCCACGTTCGCGCTGTATTTTTATCAGGTTGAACGGGCCCAGCGTTGGGAACAGTTGCACAAGACGCTGGCCACCAGTGCCGACGAGCTGGCCGCCGCCGTAGCGCTACCGGCCTGGAACTTCGACGAAACCCAGATCATCACCATCATGAAGAGCGGCTTGAGCAACCGCGACCTGTACGCCAGCGCCGTGGTGCCGGTGGCCAGCAACAACCCCTTCATCCTGAGTCGCAATGACAGTGGCCAGCTGGTCACGGCCAACGCCTTGCCGGACCGTCCCGAGTTGTTGATGGAAAAGCGCAACATCGTCGCCGGCGGCCAGAATATCGGCACCATCAGCGTGTATTCGTCGCCGGCGGTGCTGATTGAGCAACTGCGCCAGCGCCTGTTTACCATCATCGGCATGATACTGGTGCTGGACCTGACGCTGGTGTCCAGCCTGTACCTGCTGCTATGGCACCTGATCCTGAAGCCGCTGACCACCATCGAACGCTATGCGGCCAACGTCAAGGCCGGCCTGAATCCCGGCATGCCGCCGCCGCGCAACTGGTTCTTCGGCGAACTGAAAACCCTGAATGCCTCGATCCGCGACATGGTGAGCCTGCTCGACAGCCGCTACATCGCCATGCATGCCAGCGAGGAGCGCCTGCAGATCGCCAGCGCCGCCGCCGCAATCGGCATCTGGGACTGGAATATCCTGACCGATGAAGTGGTGTGGGACGAACAGATGTACCGCCTGTACGGCATCGAGAACCGTACGGTGCAGCGGCCCATGGAGCTGTGGCGCAGCATGATGCACCCGGACGATGCGATCCCGGTGCAAGCGTTGCTGGAGCAGGCGCTGGCCGGCCATGGCGAGTATGACGCTGAATTCCGCGTGCTGTGGGAAGACGGCAGCACCCATTACATCAAGGGCGACGCGATGGTGTTCCGTGACGCCGAGGGCCGGCCGGCGCGCATGGTCGGCGTCAACTACGACATCACGGCGCACAAGGTGGCGCAGCTGGAACTGCGGCGCCACCGTATCCATCTGGAAGATCTGGTGGCCGAGCGTACCGACGCACTCTCGGTGGCGGTGCGTCAGGCGCAGGCGGCGAATCAGGCCAAGAGCATCTTCCTGGCGAACATGAGCCATGAACTGCGCACGCCACTGAATTCGGTGATCGGCTTCTCGCGCCTGATGGCCGACTCCAAGAATATGCTGCCGGAAGAGAAGCGTAACCTGGCCATCATCCACCGCTCCGGTCATCACTTGCTGACGCTGATTAACGACATCCTGGAACTGTCGAAGATCGAAGCCGGGCGCGCCGTGCTGCAGACCGAGGTGGTGCGGCTGGACGACATGCTGCAGGAAGTGATGGACATGGTCAGCATGCGCGCCGGCGAGAGCGGCGTCGCGCTGGTGCTCGATGCGGTTGGTCTGCCATCCGGGGCCCGCGTCGACGGCACCAAGCTGCGCCAGGTGTTGCTGAACCTGATGTCGAACGCGGTCAAGTTCACCAGCGAGGGCAAGGTCACGCTGCGGGTGCGTTGCAGTGCACGGGGCGCGCTGTGCGAGCTGGCCTTTGCCGTCAGCGACACCGGCCCCGGCATCGCGCCGGAAGACCAGTCGCGCATCTTTGAGCCGTTCATTCAGGCTGATGGCCCGGGCGCCAAGGAAGGCACCGGCTTGGGGCTGACGATTTCGCGCGAGTTTGTGCAGCTGATGGGCGGCACCCTGAGCGTGCATTCGCAGCCGGGGCAGGGCTCCACCTTCCAGTTTGCGATTGCGGTGCGTACCGGCGAGAGCAGCGCCCACGATGACCACACCGAGGTGGCGACGCTGGCCGCCGACCAGCGCGGCCGCCGCATTCTGGTGGTTGATGACAATGAAGACGGTTGCGCCCTGATGGCGGGCCTGCTGCAGCCACTTGGCTTCGAGGTGGCCAGTTCCGCCGATTGCGCGGCAGGTCGCGGCACGGGCCTGGCTTCGGTAGCGGTGAAATCCGCGAAGAAAGCCAACCTCAAGTTTGGCAAGTACACCATCGTGG
>JBGSBQ010000456.1:0-3834 GCA_041730475.1 Sphingomonadaceae bacterium | reverse complement strand
AGCCCGACCAGGCGCCTCCGGACTGCAGCATGACGCCGACGCGAGGACGCAGTGACGGGTCGCGCGGTTCAAGGCCGAGGACGCGGACCTCACCGTGCTGGACGGGGCGGAAGCCTTCGCACGTCTCGATCGCCGTGGTCTTGCCGGCGCCGTTGGGGCCGAGGATCGACGTGACGGTGCCGGCAGCGATCTCGAGATCGAGGTGGTCGACCGCGGTGGTGCTGCCGTACTGCATGACGAGATCACGGATCTCGACGGCGGGAACGGGCACCGGCACAGTCTAGGTGGGATGGGCCCATTCAGCATGGGTCCCCGCTTGCGCGAGGACGACGGGTTACTATGGCTTAACGCAACGGCATTAGGCGTAGACTGGCCGCCGAGTCAGTCTAGGCTTGGCCGGCCAACGGCGACGGTACCGGATGCCCGGTCAGGATGCCGGCATATTCGCTCAGCGCAGCGCCCAGCTCAATGCCGTCGGCAGCGATGTCAAAGAAACGGATTTCCTTGCTGTGGTTACTTGCCCGCACTTTAACGACCGACATCACGCGCTTCAATTCCCCGCTCAGCTCCACATAACGCTGCATGACGATGGCATCAGCCAGGAAGGCATTGCCATATGAGCTGAAGCGCAGCATTTCGTAGCGGTCTTCCAGCTCGGCCGTCATCAGCACCGTCACCCCCATCGCCGTCAGCACCGCTACCATGCGGTACAGCGATTCGCGGAAGTCATCGCGGAACGACGACGCCAGTGCCAGTTCAAAACCGGACAGCGAATCGATCACCACCCGGGTAGCCTGCATGCGTTTGATCATGCTGACCAGATCGTGCAGGATTTCGTCGATCGACAAATCCAGCGTACGGGTATTGATGACGCCGACTTTGCCACTTTCCACCAGCGCGTTCAATTGGTGACTGAGCAGCTGGTTCGGGCTCTTCTCGAACGCCGCGATCACCCCGGACTCGCCGTTGCGCACCCCTTCAGCCAGGAATTGCGTGGCCAGTACCGACTTGCCGGAGCCGGACGGTCCCACCAGCAGCAGCGAATAGCCAGCTGGCACGCCACCACCCATCATCGCGTCGAGTGCCGGTACGCCCATCGACAGGCGCTGCTGGCTGTCGATCTGCAACGGCACGCCAGCGGCGCTGACCATGGCGCGCGGGAAGATATCGACACCGTTATCGCTGATGCGAAAAGTATGCACGCCCAGACTCTGGGCCTGTCCCCGCATTTTGACGACCTGAATCTTGCGCACCAGCGCATCGCGATGGACCTGTTGCGACATCCAGATAATCCCGTCGGCTACCGTAAATACGGGGCTCGATTCGGCTTCCGGCGCCAGATACTCGCCGATCAGGAAGGTGGTCGCCAGCCAGCTGGTCATCTGCATGCCCAGTTGCTGCACAAAGTGCTGCAAGCCGGCCGGCCCGCGCTCCATGCCCTTGGCCGATTGCACCACCGAGCGGAAGGAGTCGACAAACACCAGGCTCGGTTCAAAGCTGCGCACTTCTTCCGCGATCCGCTCCAGCACGCGGTCGAAATCGCCATCCAGCAAGTCGGCCGCGAGGTTGACGAACTTGATCGACTGGTTGATTTTACTGACATCGAAGAAACCAAACTGCTGCTGGTAACGCAGCATCTTCAGCGGCGGTTCGCCCAGCACCGTGAAAAACAGCGCGCGTCGTTCCGGGGTCGCCAGCGAAAACATGATCTGGTGCGCCATCGTGGTCTTGCCACTACCGGGGGTACCGGCCAGCAGGTTAAACGAAAACTCCGGGATGCCACCACCCAGCAACTCGTCCAGGCCCGGCACACCGGTCAGCAGGCGCTGTATGTTGACTTTATTGCTCATTATTAACTTTCCTCAGCGGCAGTGTCCGCGGTATCCTGGCCCCAGGCCGATTGGAGTATGGCAGTGGTCAACGAGGCGCCGATCAATTGGATCAGCGTATCGGTAAAAGTAGTCAGCAAGGCGATGCTGGCCTGCCCCGCAAGCTCCAGGGTCTGCCCGTCGAGACTGGCACGCAGCCGTTCAAAGCGCGGGTCGCTGCCGAGCGCCAGCCATGGGTACTGAATGCGCACCACATGCACGCTGCGCGCATACAGGGTCTCGAATCCGCTCTGGCCGATGATGGCGCATAGCTCGCCAGCCAGCCGCTCCCATAGCACGATCGTATCCGCCCGCATGCTCTGCGGGTGGCGCATTACGTGGCGCGCTATCATCAGGTGGCGCTCGTCATTTGTCGTCATGAAAGTGTAAATTACGGAATACGATCAGGGTATCGGGGCTGGGGCGCTGCTGCCAAAGGGCGTCAGTGTACATGCAATTCAATCAAGGCGAGCAGCATATCGATGGCGACCGGCTTGACCAGATAATGATCGAATCCACTGCGCGCGGCCTGCACCCGGTCGTGCGACTGGTTGTAGCCAGAGGTCGCGATGAAGCATTGCGGCTTTCCCGTGGTCGCCGCACGGATACGCTGCACCACCGTGTAGCCGTCCAGATCCGGCAGGCCTATATCGCAAATCACCAGATCGAAGCGACGCGCCGCCGCGCGGGCGATGGCATCGTTGCCGGTATGACTTTGCGCCACGGCATGCCCGCCCAGTTCCAACAGCAGGGCCAGCATGGCCGACGCATCGAGGTTGTCCTCGACCAGCAAAATCTGCAGCGGACGCGGACTGGGCAAGGCTGGCAGCGGCAGCACCGGGGGGCTGGTGGCCGCCACCGTGATCGGCAACAGCACGGTAAAGGTACTGCCCAGTCCCATACCAGCGCTGACGGCCGTCACCGTCCCGCCATGCATTTCGACCAGCGAGCGCACCAGCGTCAGGCCGATGCCCAGCCCGCCCTGCGCCCGGTCCAGCGACTGCAGGCCTTGCGTAAACAAATCAAAAATATAGGGCTGCAATTCGGCCGGCATGCCCATGCCATGGTCGCGCACGCTGACCTGCACCATGCTGCCCAACAGTTGCGCGGTCAGTTCGATGACCTCGTATTCCGGCGAAAACTTGGCGGCGTTATTCAGCAGATTGGAAAACACCTGTGCCAGCCGCATGCGGTCGCCATACAGCAGCACCGGTTCCGGCGGCAGCACAATCCGCAATTGCTGTTGCCGGCTCTGGATGCGCGGCTGGCTGCCTTCGACGGCCAGCGCGATCAGGTCCGCCAGCGGCACCGGGGCCTTGTCGAGGCCGATCTTGCCGCTGCTGATGCGGGATGCATCGAGCAAGTCATCAATCAAGCGGGTCAGGTGCCCGACCTGGCGCTCGATAATGGCGTGCAGCCGTGGCAGTTCCGCATGGTCGCTGACCAGCTTGCCCAACAGGTTGTTGGCATAGGCGATCGGTTGTAGCGGATTGCGCAATTCGTGCGCCAGCATCGACAGGAAGTCGGTCTGGTGTTGCATGCTCGCTTCGGCATTCGCCTGTTTGTCCTGTGCACTAAACGTGGCCAGCACCAGATGTTCATTTGCCTCGCGCAATTGCAGTACATGACCCTCCATGCTGCGGGCCGTGGCACGCTGCTGCTGCAACACTTCCAGTTGCATCAGCAATTGCGCAATCACATCGCGCAAATCGCTGAGCTCCTTGCTATGCAGCGCCTGTAGCGTCAAGCCACTAGTGGACCCCGTCTGCTCGCTCATGTTCGAATCATCTATCCGGTTAACTGTGTCAGTTCCACCATACCTGCTTTTTTGCATCAGCAGGGAATTACTTGGCTCGAGGGTGCGGCCAGCAGTGCCGCATATTGGGCCGCCGGCAACGGCCGGCTGAACAGATAACCCTGACCTTCGTCACAGTGGTGCTCGCGCAGGAACGCCAGCTGTGCCGGC
>JBGSBQ010000455.1:0-3836 GCA_041730475.1 Sphingomonadaceae bacterium | reverse complement strand
CCAGTACTGGCCGGCCGTCTACCTGATCGACAAGCAGGGCAAGGTGGTGTACAGCCACTTCGGCGAGGGCGACTACGGTGCCACTGAAGCCGCGATCCGCCGCCTGCTGGCACAGCCGGGCTAAGGCAGCGGCGCTGGCTGGTGCGCTGCCGAATAAAGCGCGCCGACGGCATTCAGCTCACTCGAGCCGGATTCGAGCCTCGGACGGTGCCGCGTGCGTCGTAACGGCTCGGCAGCATGCAATGCGGCGTGAGAAAGCAAGGAGCCATTGCGGCACGCTGCACGGAGGGACACAGGGCATGGCTGACCAGAATAAGTTGATTCGACATTGCAGTGTCCTTATGCCATGGTCAGGTGCTTGCTGCGCCGGATCTCGACCGTGTTGCACCACCTTGCGCAACATCGGCGGATCGAATAAGGTAGACCGCTTGCCGCGCCCGGTGCTGGTGCCGGATGACGGCCGGCGTTGAGGCGCCAGCGGCCGCGCCGGTCGCCGGTGAGCGTTGCTTGCCAATTGGTCACATCAGAAAGAGGGAAATCAGCATGAACGTTGGGAAAAAGCCGGATGCCGCGCGGCTGGACAAAATTGTGGCCGATGCACGGCGTGCGGCCGACCAGCGCGATCTCGGCTATCGCGAGCGCTCGCTAAAAATGTATCCGTGGGTGTGTGGGCGCTGCATGCGCGAATTTACGCATACCAATGTGTCGCAACTTACCGTGCACCATCGTGACCACAATCACGATAACAATCCGCCGGATGGCAGTAACTGGGAATTGCTGTGCCTTTACTGCCACGATAACGAACATTCGCGGTATCTTGAGGCCGACCGGGGACTGAGCATGAAATCGGCAGAGGTCGCGCCGGCAACGCATAATCCGTTTGCCGCATTGGCCGGTTTGATGAAAAAGAAAGAATAACGGCAGGCTGGCGCCGCTGGAAATATGCCGGGCAGCTCCAGCGATTGATGCCACGGCTGAAGGGCGATGCTGTTGACAGCGGGCGCCCCAGCGTCACTCGGGCGCAGTGATCTTGGAATATAAATAACAAAATGAACCAAGCACATTGCCTTTTAGCGATAACAATTTCAACGCTGTTTTCAGCCGAGTCGTTTGCACAAAATGAAGACTGCAAACGATTTTATAGACTGGGGTAAAGTGTATTCTCCAGTGCAACGGCGTTTACGCGGGCGACGGAGGCCGCAAAGCAGCGCATGCTGAAGGCGGGCAGAGAGCAAAATCAGACGGAGTTTTGTGCGGCCGCCGAACTCGCAGCAGAAAAGTCCGCCAAGGCCTTAAGTGCTTTCTTCGATGCGCGTGAAGCCTTCGGTAGCGCAAGTATGTACTGTGAACCGCCAAATAGCGACAAGGCGACCGCAGCACAACAGGAGGCGATGGAAGCAATAGATCAAATAATAACGCCAATCTTTTTTTGGCGGCATGACAGTACCTGCATGTGCGTGACCTTGACGAGCTTGCAGCAATGGCCATACGCCATCGTGCAAGCCCGCTCAGGCAGTGACTGGCACACGAGTGCGAGCAGGTCGCATCGTGATCCAGCCAGTCGCTAGACCTTGGCGGCGCCGTTCACCACCAGGTGGTGGCCGGAAACCCATGCGGCGTCGTCGCTGGCAAGGAACACCACGGCGCCCTCCACATCGGCGACCCCGCCCAGACGGCCGAACGGCGACAGCTGCGCCAGCGCCTGGTAATCGCTCTCCTGCAGCTTGGCGATGACGCCAGCATCGCGCAGCGGGCCTGGGACCACGCCATTGACCGTGATATTGCGCTTGCCCAATTCCTGCGCCAGACACTCGACGTACAGGCGTCCGGCAGCCTTGCTGCCTGCGTAGGCCGTAAAACCAGCGTTCGGCACGATGGTGGTGGTCGACGAAATGACGATGATGCGACCGCCGTCTGTTACATGACGCGCACTTTCTCGCAGGGTATAAAACGTCCCGTAGACGTTGGTCTTGGTCACCTGTTCGAACATCGCGTTGTCGATTTCCGTGATCGGCGTGTCGATCAGCTCGCGGCCGGCGTTGGCCACGACAATATCGATGCGGCCGAAGCGCGCCAGCACGGCTGCAAACATGGCGTTGACTGCTTCCGGGTCGCTGACGTCGCCACCGACGGCCATTGCCTGGGCGCCCTCGGCGACTAGCGCCTCGACATGTCTGGCCGCAGCGTCGGCGTCACTGTTGTAGGTCAGGGCGACGGCGGCGCCTTCTTTGGCGAAGCGGCGCGCAAGGCTCAGGCCGAGTCCGCGCGACGCGCCGGTAATCAGGACTACCTTATTGGTCATTCGCATCATCATGCTCCTTCTACCGTGCGTGCAGTGGAGGTGGCATTGTCCTGCCACTGAACCAGTTCCTGCTCGATGCTGGCCATTTTGCGGCGCATGCCACCCATTGCATCGGCGCCCAGCGCAGCGTGTACCGGCGGATGATCGGCTTCCATCAGGTGAATGATCGCCTGCGCGCCTTTTTCCGGCACATTCGGCTGTTTGCCCTGCAAGTTGCCGATGGCGCCGCGGAATTTGCCGGCAGGCGTGCCTTCATAGTCGTCGATCTTCTGCTCAGCGTAAGCGAGGGAGCGGCCAGCAAATTGCGTCTCGAAGACACCAATGGTCAGCACGGTAGCGGCGATGCCGAACGGCGCCAGTTCCGCTGCCAGCGCTTCGCCCAGAATGCCGGTGGCACCCTTGGCGGCGGAATACACGCCCATCCCGGGGTAGCCGATGAAGCCGCCGATGGCGGAAAACTGGATGATGTGGCCGGAGCGCTGTTTGCGCATGGCCGGGGCCACGGCGCGGATGATGTTCAGTCCGCCGAAAAAGTTGAGGTCGAAGACACGGCGCGCTTCCGCATCGGACATTTCTTCCACCGCGCCGACCGTGCCGGCGCCGGCGCAGTTGGCGACGGCATCGATGCGGCCGAAGCGGGCCAGTACCTCGGCCACGCCGGCTTTTACTGCAGCGTCATCGGTGACATCGGCCAGCACGCCCAGGCCTTGCGCCGGGTGCTTGCTGTTGTAGAGATCGACCTCGGCCTGCTTGCGGAAGGTGGCGGCGACGAGCGCGCCTTTTTCCAGCAGCTGATGGACCAATTCCTGTCCTAAGCCTGACGATGCGCCGGTGACGAGAACGACTTTGCCATTTACTGATTTCATGTTGCTGCTCCTTGGGTAGTTCATTTAACGCCACCTGGTGGTGGTTCCGAGACCAAATAGTAGGTTTTAAAAATTAGCGCAACAAGCCGGTTTGGCCGGACGCATCGTCTGACCCATTGGATCATCTGGCGAGTAAATGTCTGGTGATTGGGACGCTCCTTCCAGACGCCATCCATTGCCGGCACCTGGCTTTGAACTTAGCATCCGTTATCGCTGGCGGGTCGATAAACCGGGCAGCGAGCAAATCGGTCTGGCACGCAGCATGAATCGTGCATCTCTATGCATCACGCTCTCCACTAACGAAAGACTCGTCATGAAAACCTTGAACAACTACACCTCCGCCTTGCCTGTCATCGGCCGCCTCATGATGGCCGTGCTCTTTGTCGCCAGCGCCGCGGGGAAATTGATGGCGCCCGGTGCCACCATCGGCTACATCGCCTTGTTAGGGTTGCCATTCGCGACCTTGGGTCTGGTGATTGCTGTTGCGGTCGAACTGTGCGGCGGGTTGATGCTGGTGTTCGGCATCCGCACTCCGGCCGTCGCGCTGGGACTGGCACTGTTCACATTGGTCACTGGCCTGGCGTTTCACCACGAGATCGGCAATCCCATGCAGTTGACGCAACTACTCAAAAATATTGCAATCGCTGGTGGCTTGCTGCAAATTGCCG
>JBGSBQ010000454.1:0-3837 GCA_041730475.1 Sphingomonadaceae bacterium | reverse complement strand
CATGCAACAACAGCATTTGATCATCCCCCACGCCCGAATTGCCGAAACGGCAAATAAACTCGGCTTTTCCCGCCTGACGCTGACAGGTTCAGGCGACGAACGCCTGCTGGCCGCGTTACAATCACACCTATGAACGATTTGCCTACATTACCTGATACCGCCGCCCCGGCCGCCAGTGCCGCCGCGTCGTCCGAGATTCCGCCGGCAGCGCCGGCTGCGCCCGCACCTGGTCCGGCGCCTGCCACCGCCACGTCGGTGGGGGATACGCTGCAGCAGCCGCTGGTGATTGCTGTCATCACCCTGTTTATCCTGCTGGCCGGCGAGACCTGGTCGTCGCACAACCAGGTCCGCAATTTGCGCGAAGAAATGGCGCGCCGCTTGCAGAAAGGCGATGCCAGCAATGCCGAAACAGGCACGCTGGCGCGCAATGTGGTGGAAGCCAACAAGGAACTGCAGTCCAAGGTCGCCTTGCTGGAAAGCAAGCAGCAGGAAGCGCAGAGCCAGCAACTGGCGCTGGAGCAGCTGTACCAGGACCTGTCGAAGAACCGCGATGAATGGGCCTTGTCGGAAATCGATCAAGTGCTGTCGACCGCTAGTCAGCAGCTGCAACTGGCCGGCAACGTGCCGGGTGCGCTGATCGCGCTGCAAAATGCCGACCGAAGCCTGTCGCGTTCCGACAAGCCGCAATTCATCACGATCCGCCGCGCCATCGCCAAGGACACCGAAAAACTGAAGGCGCTGCCGATGGTCGATTCGGTGGGTGTGGCCCTGCGTCTGGATAACGTGATGGCGCAGATCGACTCGCTGCCGATGCTGTCGGACGAGAAGCCGACCTTGCCCGCCGCGCCCGAGAAGAAAGCCAAGGCCGTCGCCAAGGGCGCCAAAGCAGGCAAGGGCGCCAGCGTGCCGGAAGAGCCGACCAGCCCATGGCTGCTGGCGCTGCAGGATACGTGGAACAGCTGGAGCAGCGAAATGTGGACCGATGTGCGCCAGCTGATCCGGGTGCGCAGCGTCACCACGCCAGATGCCCTGATGCTGTCGCCATCGCAGGCATATTTCCTGCGCGAGAATCTGAAGCTGCGCCTGCTGAATGCACGCATGGCGCTGCTGTCGCGCAACGAGGCGGCGTTCCGGGCCGACCTGATCGCCGCGCAGGAAGCGCTGGTCAAGTACTTCGACACCCGCGCCAAGCAGACCCAGACGGTGCAAGCCTTGCTGCGTCAGGTGCAGAGCAGCAACCTGTCGATTGAAATGCCGACCCTGGCCGACAGCCTGAACGCTGTGCGCAATTACAAAGCGAAGCCATAGTCATGCGTTTATTCCTCTGGTTAGTTGCGCTGATGGCTGCGGCCATTGGCATCGCCGTCACGGCACGTTTTAATCCGGGCAATGTGGTGCTGTTCTATCCACCGCACCGGATCGACCTGTCGTTGAATTTCTTCGTGGTGCTGGAAGTGGCGCTGTTCGCGCTGCTGTACGTGCTGATCCGCGCGTTCCGTGCCACCGTCAGCATGCCCGGCAAAGTGGCGGCGTACCGTCAGCAAAAGCGCGAGCGCGATGGTAACAAAGGCTTGCGGGAAGCGCTGAAGGCGCTGTTCGAGGGCCGTTTCGGCCATGCCGAGAAAGCCGCACTGCGGGCCGCCGAATTGCCGGAAAACGCAGGCGTGGCAGCGCTGATCGGCGCCCGCGCCGCGCACCGCATGCGCCAGAACCAGCGCCGCGACAACTGGCTGGCGATGCTGGTGGGCGACAATGCGATGAAGACGGCACGCCTGATGACGATCACCGAACTGCTGGTCGACGATCATCAGCCGGAGCAGGCACTGGAGGCGGTGCGCGAGTTGAATGCCAGCGGCACCCGGCATATCCACGCGCTGCAATGGTCGCTGAAAGCCCATCAGCAAGCCAAGAACTGGACTGAAGTGCTGCGTCTGGTGCGCATGCTGGACAAGCATCGCGCGCTGCATCCGGCGCTGTCCTCGCGCCTGCGCGAGCTGGCCTATGACGACATGCTGTCCGACGCCAGCCACGATGCCGAATCGCTGCTGCGGGTCTGGTCGACGGTGCCGACGGCTGACCGCATCAAGCCATACGTGGCCAGCCGTGCCGCCAGCGCGCTGAACGCTCGCGGCCTGCACGATGAAGCGCGCATGGTGGCGGAAGAATCGCTGGCCGCTGACTGGGACGACCGCGTGGTGCGGGCTTATCGGGATGCGGCGGCGCCGGCCGGTTCGTCCGCGCTGCTGACCCAGATCGAGCATTGCGAGCGCTGGATACAGGAGCGCCCGACCGATGCTGAACTGGCTCTGACCTTGGGTTCGCTGTGCCTGAAGCAGAAACTGTGGGGCAAGGCCCAGCGCCATCTGGAGCAGGCGCTGTCCGATGCCAGCGACCCGCGCATGGTGCGCGAATCGCACTTAAAGCTGGCGCAGTTGCACGATGCCTTGCAGCAGCCGGAAGAGGCGGCCAATCATTATCGTCAGTGCGCGCTGGCGACCATCCTGTAAGCCCCTTGCAACCCGTCCCAGCGACGGGTTTTTTGTGGCTCAGGGTTTCAGGCCGTAGTTGACAAAACGCGCGGAAATGCTCTGGTCGAGGGTGACGGCGGCCTTGATGTCGGCGTCGCCTTCCGTGTACCGCCCGAGCCGGTGCTGGGCGATGCCGCGCCCATAGAGCGACGGCGCCATCGATGCGCGTAATCCGAGTGCAGTCGTGTAGGCGCTCACGGCGTCCTGGTAGCGCCCCATACGCAGCAGGACCATGCCCTTGCTGTCCCAGGCGTTAACGTTGTTGGGGGCCAGCGCCAGCGCCGCTTCGCAGTAGTTGAGCGCGGCGGGCAGGGCGAGATTGCGTATCGCCAGTGCCCAGCAAATATTGTTCTTGGCGGAGGTCGTGGTGCTGACTGTGTTGGCGGCGTCGAAATCGTGCTGTGCTGCGTTGGGCTGCTTCAATTTGCTGTACAGGAGACCCCGATTCATCAAGGCATTGGCGCGTTCTGGACGTTGCTCTGGCATGCTGCGCAAGACCGTGCTCAGGGTGGCTATCGCATCCTGATAGTGGAGCGTGTGGGACTCCAGTTCGGCCCGCATTTGCAACGCTTCGGCATCGCCCGGATTCAGCGCCAGTGCTGCCTCGATCGCCGTGCGGCGGCCCTGCACGTCCTTGACTGGCAGCAGCGCGGCCCGCGTCAAGTGCAAGCGGATATCGGGCGCCGCACGCAGGCCGCGCTCAATGGCGGCCTGTGCTGCGTCGTTCTGGTCCAGCTGACTGTATATCTCGGCCGCATAGATGTAACTTTGGGTGCTGGCGGGCAGCGCCGTGATCAGGGCTTCGGCCTGCGCCGCAGCCCGCTCGGTGTCGCCACGGGCCTGGTACAGTCGCGCCAGCAGCGGATAGGCGGCCGGCACGTCGGCCGGGTGGCGGCGGATGGCCTGCTCGGCGTCGGCGCGGGCCTGTGTGGCCTGCTGGCGCGCCTCATAGACCAGTGCGCGCTGGTAATAGGTAAAGGAATTGTCGTCGTCGAGCTGTAGCGAGCGGGTCAGATCGGCCAGCGCATCATCGAAATGCAGCGCATGCTTGGCCAGCAGACCCCGCACCCGGTAAGTGACGGGATTCGAACGGTTCAGTTTTAGCGCTTGCTCAGCGTCGCGCTCTGCCTTGTCATAGGCCTCGTCCCAAAAGTAGCTGATGGCCCGGTTGGCATATGCCAGGTCATTTCTGGGGTCCTGTTCGATCGCCTTGCTGAAGGTGGCGATGGCACTCGCCACCTCGCCACGATTGAGTTGCTGGTGGCCGATATTGATCAGATTATTCGCATCGCTGGCGGCCGGGATATGC
>JBGSBQ010000453.1:0-3838 GCA_041730475.1 Sphingomonadaceae bacterium | reverse complement strand
GGCCGGGCCGGGTATGCGCGGTATTGCCGTGATTCACCAGGGCAAACTGGTTGCACAGAGCTATGGACCGGGCTTCTCGGCCAGTACGCCATTGCTCGGCTGGTCGATGACCAAGTCGGTGACGGCGGCGCTGGTCGGCCTGCAAGTGGCGGACGGCAAACTGAGCATGCAACAGACCGGCTTTTGGCCCGACACCAGCGATCCGCGCGCCCGCATCATGCTGGCGGACCTGATGGCGATGAGCAGTGGCCTGCGCTATAACGAAGGCTATGGCGACGTCTCGGACGTGACGCGCATGCTGTATCTGGAGCCATACATGGCGCGCTACACGGCCAGCCAGCCGCTGGACCATGCGCCCGGCAAGGTATGGAATTATTCGAGCGGCACCACGGTGCTGTTATCGCGCATCTGGCAACAGGCAGCGGCGCCCGGCAACTGGACCTCGGCCGACACGCTGGCGCTACCGCAGCGCCGCCTGTTTGCGCCGCTGGGCATGCACAGCGCCGTGTTGGAAGCCGACGCGCGCGGCAACCTGGTCGGCTCCAGTTATATGTATGCGACGGCGCAGGACTGGGGCCGCTTTGGCCAATTCCTGTTACAGGACGGGGTCTGGAATGGCCAGCGCCTGCTGCCGCCCGGCTTTGTCGCCACCATGCAGAAAATGGCCCCGGCCTCGGGCGGGCAGTACGGACAAGGACAGGTATGGCGCTGGGGGCCGGGCGGTGATGCGCCGGAAGGCGAAAACCCGGATCTGCGCTTCGGACTGCCGGCTGATACCTACTGGATGCGGGGGCATGACGGCCAGAGCGTAGCGATCGTGCCGTCGCAGCAGTTAGTGCTCGTGCGGCTGGGACTGACGCCGCATCACCTGCAGTACCAGCCACAAGCACTGTTGGCAGCGGTACTAAAGGCGCTGGCCACACCTTAAGCGGGTCAGCCTGCACGCTCCCCCCCCCCACTGCAACCCCCGGGGTCAGACCCGTCGGGTCTGACCCCAGCTTTGTGCTGCGGGGGTGAGCCTCAGCCGCGCTGACCCCAGCTTTGCGCCGCGGGGGTAAGCCTCAGCCGCGCTGCGCCGCGACCCAGCGCTGGACTACCTCCGCCAGCACATCCAGCGGCACTGAGCCGGTCCGCAGTACCACGTCATGGAAGCCGGCCAGCGAGAACTTGTCCCCCAGCGCCGCCTGCGCCTGTTCGCGCAGTTCGATGATGCGCAGCATTCCGGTCATATACGCGCAGGCCTGCCCCGGCCATGCCACGTAGCGCTCCACTTCCGGTGCGCCGATGCCGTAATCGATGGCCTGCTGCCGGGTCCAGCCCTTGGCGTGCAGCCCGGTATCGACCACCAGCCGCTTGGCGCGGAACAGCTCCGAACCCAGTGCGCCCAGCAGCCCCGGCACATCACCCTCATACCAGCCCTGCTCCACCGCCAGCCGCTCCGTGTACAAAGCCCAGCCTTCGCTGTGCATGCTGCCGCCGCCAAAAATGCGCAGCGTGCGGAACTTCGGCAAGCCTTGCAGCTCCTGCTGCACCGCCAACTGGAAGTGATGGCCCGGCACCGCTTCGTGATAGGCCAGACTGCGCATCCGTATCATGTCGAACTTGGGCCCGCGCAGCGGCACCCAGAATACGCCGGGACGGCTGCCATCCGGCGCCGGGGTGCTGTAGTGGGCCGAGGCGCTCGGCTCAGTCAGCGCCGGTTCGCGGCGCACTTCGACCGGCGCGCGTGGCATCAGGTTAAACACGGCGGCGCTGCGGCGCTCGGCATCGCGCACGATGTCGGCGTAGCGCGCCAGCAGCTGCGGGCGCGGATCGCTGTCGGCCGGCGGCTGGAAGCGTGCGTCCAGCTGCGCCATGCGCTCGGCGATGCTGCCATCCACCAGCCCCAGCGACTTCAGATGCAGGTCCATCGTGCCTTCGATGCGCGCCACTTCGCGCAGGCCAATCGCGTGGATTTGCTCGGCCGTCAGGCTGGTGCCGGTGTAATTGGCCAGCGCCTGTGCATACGCGGCGGCGCCGTCCGGCAGGCGCGACAGGCCAGCCACGTCCGTGGTACGCGGATGCAGCTCGGCCAGATAGCTTTGCAGCCGGGTGTACGCCGGCAGGATGCGTTCGCGCACCGTGCTGGTGGCGCGCGCCAGTGCAACGTCGCGCGCCTGCGGCGTCAGGTCGGCCAGCGCGCTGCTACGCTTGGCCAGCGCGGCGACCAGCACGTTGGCATCCGGGGCTGGCTTTAAAAAGCCGTCGACCTGCGCCTGCGCCCGTTCCAGAATAAAGCGCGGCGGGATCAGCTGGCGCGCCGTGGCGGCACGCGACACGGCAATGCCTTCATCGATGCGCTGCCCCAGCTGGTCGAGCCGGGCCAGATAGGCATTCACGTCGGCGGCGTTGCGCAAGGGATGGTTCTCGGTCATGAACGACACCAGCGCCATATGCAGGCCATGGAATTGCGAGAACAAGAAACGGTGGTCCTGATAACGTTCACCGGCGATGGCGGTCTGCAGGTTCCAGCGCATGGTGGCGGCGGCGATGCGCTGGTTGGCATCCAGCGGCGCCTGCAGCCACTGATCCAGCTTGGTCAGGCCGCGCTTGGCCAGCGCCAGCTTGCGGGCGCGCTGGGCCGGGGTTTGCGGATCGAGCTGGCGATCCAGCGCGCCCTGCTCGGCGCCAGAAAAATACTGCGTGACGGTAGCCTGTTCCGGATGCAGCCGCACCCAGTCGGCGGCGAAAGCATCGGCCCAGCGGTCAAACGCGGCATGCGGTACGCTGGCCGGGGCCACCAGTGCAGCGCTGGTAGCAGCGCTGGTGGCGGCGCTGGCGGGCGTGGCGGCGCAGGACAGTGACAGGAGGGCGGCGGCAATGGCGATGGCGGAGCGGCTACGGTGCATCATGGGTAATGTTCCTTTTAAGCAAAGTCCGGAGACTCTAGCACAGCCCCGCCCTGTCAGCCAGTGACTAGTTGACTTCCGCGCCCATCCCAGCTAAGGTTCGGCTGTTTTCATTTCCGGAGACCCTCATGGGTACTTGTTCGAGCGATAGTTGTAGCCAGACCAGCTCTGGCACCGCCTCGGCAAGATAACGCAGCCTCCCCTGCCGTCATCTTGCCCCGCGCGGATGATGGCCACTGAAGCGGACCGCCCACGGTCCGCCCGCACCGCCATCCACCTTCCTGCTGTCTTGCGCCGTCCCGCACCGGGCCGCGCGGGGCCGCACCGTCTGTCCGCCCGTCCCCGGGCATAGCGTTGTTGGATGAATCATGTTGAATGCTTACCTTACCGTCACGGCGCCCGTGCGCGCCCGTACCACCTGCTGGCTGAAAAAACTCGGTCCCGGTCTGATCACCGGCGCCGCCGATGATGACCCGAGCGGCATCGCCACCTACGCACAGGCGGGCGCCCAGTTCGGGCTGCGCATGCTATGGACCATCCTGTTCACCTATCCGCTGATGGTGGGTATCCAGATGATCAGCGCGCACATCGGGCGCGTCAGCGGCAAGGGGCTGGC
The DNA here is from genome assembly GCA_041730475.1 of Sphingomonadaceae bacterium. GTDB lineage: Bacteria > Pseudomonadota > Gammaproteobacteria > Burkholderiales > Burkholderiaceae_D > Rugamonas. The sequence continues at coordinate 334 of JBGSBQ010000453.1, read as the reverse complement.
GGCAAATATCCGGGCCCACTTCCCGGCCTGGCTGCTGCATACCGTGGTGGCGCTGCTGCTGGTGGCGAACACTATCAACATCGCAGCCGATATTTCGGCCATGGGCGAAGCCATGACGCTGATCGCCGGCGGCCCGGCGCACTGGTATGCGGCGCTGTTCGGGATCGTCTCGCTGCTACTGCAGGTGCTGGTGCCCTACAGCCGCTATGTCAGCCTGCTGAAGTGGCTGACGCTGGCCCTGCTCGCCTATGTGGCGGCGGTATTCACGCTGCAGGTGCCGTGGCTGGCAGTGCTGCACGCCACCGTGCTGCCGCAACTGAGCTGGTCGCCGGCC
>JBGSBQ010000452.1:0-3846 GCA_041730475.1 Sphingomonadaceae bacterium | reverse complement strand
GCCCCACAAATCGGCCATCACGGTCGGCACCCCATGCACCGAACCCTTGACCTTGTCGACGCCGGGCAGGTTGAACTCCGGCAGCGTGCTGGTGCGATTCGGGAAAACCTGATGCGCATGGCCGAGCAGCATGGCATCGATGCCCGGCACCTGTGCCAGATAGTAGCCGGCATTCTCCATCGCCGGCTCATACGGCGCGCCATCGAGGCCGCCATGGGCAATCGCCACCACCAGATCGGCGCCCTGCGCCCGCATCTGCGGGATAAACTTCTGCGCCGTCTCGCGCACGCCCTCGGCGTACACCTTGCCATCGAGCCAGCGCTTGTCCCAGCCCAGGATGCCGGGCGGCGTGAAACCGATGATGCCGATGCGCAGCGTCACCGATATCGGCTGGCCATCCGGGCCGCTGGCCTGCAGCGTGCGGGTCAGAATGCGAAATGGCGCAAACAGGGGCTGGCGCGTCTTCTGGCTGTAGATATTCGCGAGCACCAGCGGGAAGTTTGGACCGGCGCAGCGCGGCGCAGCCGGATCGACCCCATCAACCTGAAACTGGCTGCCAGTAACCTGACTGAGATAAGCCAGACCATAATTGAACTCATGATTGCCGATGCCGCCGCCATCCACGCCCAGATAATTGAGGGCTTTGTAAATGGCCAGCGTCTGCGTGCAGCTGACCGGGGCCACCAGCGCCTGATAGTCGGCCAGCGCCGTGCCTTGCAGCGCGTCGCCATTGTCGAGCAGCAGATTGTTCGGGAACTCGCTACGGGCCTGACGGATCAGGGTCGCGGTGCGCTCCAGTCCCAGCGCTGGTTCCGGCTTCAGCTTGTAATAGTCATAGCTGAGCACATTGGCGTGCAAATCCGTCGTCTCCAGCAGGCCCAGCGTCAGCGTGCTACCGGCTGGCGCAGCCGCCGTCGTGGCACTTACCAGCAGCAGGGGTAATAGCCGCGGTAACAGCAAAGCTAACTTCACGACAGGGAAGGCTGCACGCATGAACGGGCCAAAAAAATTGAGGAATACGCAATATGGACAGCATCATACGCAGGCGAAACGGCCGCATCAAGCACTTCCTGCGATGACCTGCTATTCAGCGCTGCGCTAGGGTATAATCGAAGGTTTGATTTCAGCCTTAGAAAAGAAGAAAACTATGGAAGCCGAACGCATCAACTCCCTGTCCGCCCTGCTCAGCGATCTGACGATCCGCGAAGCCGAACTTCGGAGGTATCTTTGACTTCGATACCAAGTCAGAGAAACTCGAACAAGTAAACGAAGAACTGGAAGATCCAGCCGTCTGGAACGAGCCGAAAAAGGCCCAGGATCTCGGTAAAGAGAAAAAATCGCTGGAAGCCGTGGTGTTCGCCCTGACCAAGGCCGACGCCGACCTGAAAGACATGGCCGACCTGTTCGACATGGCCAAGGAAGAAGGCGACGACGATACACTGGAAGCGCTGATCGGCGATGCCGCCGAAGTACAGAAAGTCATCGAAGGCATGGAATTCCGCCGGATGTTCAACAATCCGATGGACCCGAACAACTGCTTCATCGACATCCAGGCCGGCGCCGGCGGTACCGAAGCCCAGGACTGGGCCTCGATGCTGCTGCGCCAGTACGTCCGCTATTGCGAGCGCAAAGGCTTCAAGGTCGAAGTCATGGAACAGTCGGATGGCGAGGTGGCCGGCATCAAGACCGCCACCATCAAGGTCGAAGGCGAATACGCCTATGGCCACCTGCGCACCGAAACCGGCGTACACCGCCTGGTGCGCAAGTCGCCGTTCGACTCGGCCAACGGTCGCCATACCTCGTTCACGTCGCTGTTCGTGTACCCGGAAGTGGATGATTCGATCGACATCGAGATCAACCCGGCCGACCTGCGCATCGATACCTACCGTGCGTCCGGCGCCGGTGGTCAGCACATCAACAAACCCGACTCCGCAGTGCGCCTGACGCACGGTCCGTCCGGGATTGTGGTGCAGTGCCAGAACGACCGCTCGCAGCACCGCAACAAGGCCGAAGCGATGGAAATGCTGAAGGCCAAGCTGTACGAACTGGAACTGCGCAAGCGTATGAGCGAGCAGCAGAAACTGGAAGACTCCAAGACCGACGTCGGCTGGGGCCACCAGATCCGTTCCTATGTGCTGGACCAGTCCCGCATCAAGGACTTGCGCACCAACTTCGAGACCGGTAACACCAAGGGCGTGCTGGATGGCGACCTGGATGACTTCATTTCGGCCTCGCTGAAACAGGGCGTCTAAGCATGAGTAATCAGCAGCGCGCCTTCATCTTTGACATGGACGGCACCATCGTCGACAACATGGCCTACCACACCCAATCGTGGCTGGCCTTCTTTGCGCGGCGTGGCCACACGGTCGACGCCGACGAGTTCTTCCGCGCCACCGCCGGCCGTCAGGGACATGAAATCATGTCGCACTACCTCGGCCAGCACCTGAGCAAGGAAGAAAGCGCGCAGCTGGACTTCGAAAAAGAATCACTGTACCGCGAACTGTACGCGCCGCATCTGGCTGCCGTCACCGGCTTCGAACAGTTCATCGCCCGTGCCAAAAGCCAGGGCATCAAACTGGCCGTGGCCACCGCCGCGCCGAATGAAAACATCGCCTTCACGCTCGATGGGCTCGACCTGCGCAAGCAGTTCGACGCCATCGCCGGCGCCGCCGACGTCGCCCGCGGCAAGCCGAATCCGGACGTATTCCTGCTGGCCGCCGAGCGCAGCGGCGCCCTGCCCGCCAACAGCATCGTGTTCGAAGACGCGCCGCTGGGCGTGGAAGCAGCGCGCCGCGCCGGCATGCGTGCCGTGGTGCTGACCACCACCCTGCCCGCCGAGGCGTTCGCCGAATTCGATAACGTCATCGCCATGGCGGGCGACTTCAGCGCGCTCGATATCGACGCGCTGTTCGCCAGCGCCACCAACTAATCATCACCTCAACCTAGAACAACATCATGACTACGGATCTTCAAGAACACGCAGCAGCCCCGGACGAGAACAAAATCATCGCCGAGCGCCGCGCCAAGCTGGCCGCCATTCGCGAACAAGGCATCGCCTTCCCGAACGACTTCAAACCCCAGCACAAAGCCGCCGACCTGCACACCCAGTACGGCGAGAAGACCCGTGAAGAGCTGGAAGCAACCCCGGTCACCGTGGTGCTGGCTGGCCGCATGATGCTGAAACGTGAAGCCGGCAAAAAAGCCGCCTTCGCCACGCTGCAGGATTCGTCCGGCCAGAAGGCCGATGGCCGCATCCAGATCTACGCCACGCTGGACCTGACCGGCGAAGCCGCAATGGCGGCACTGCACCACTACGATCTGGGCGACATCCTGGGCGTGGTCGGTACCCTGTTCAAGACCAAGACCGATGAACTGACCATCAAGGTCAGCGAACTGCGCCTGATCACCAAGTCGCTGCGCCCGCTGCCGGACAAATTCCACGGCCTGGCCGATCAGGAAACCAAGTCCCGCCAGCGCTACGTCGACCTGATCATGAACGAAGAGACGCGCCGCACCTTCAAGGCCCGTACTGCCGCGATCTCGTCGATGCGCCGCTTCATGGAAAAGAACGAATTCATGGAAGTCGAAACGCCGATGCTGCACACCATCCCCGGTGGCGCTGCGGCCAAGCCTTTCATCACCCACCACAACGCGCTCGACATGCAGATGTACCTGCGCATCGCGCCTGAGCTGTACCTGAAGCGTCTGGTGGTGGGTGGCTTTGACCGCGTGTTCGAGATCAATCGCAACTTCCGCAACGAAGGCGTATCGCCGCGCCATAATCCAGAATTCACCATGATGGAGTTTTATGCGGCCTATGTCGATTATCAATGGCTGATGGATTTC